>JAHQWH010000015.1 GCA_029856105.1 Promethearchaeia archaeon
CTCGAATTTTTATCATAGTTTTATTAGCACCAACAATGATAATTTTATGGATACTAACTGCATTTTTCTCAAAATCGAGAAAAAAGGGCTTTGAATTAGATAGAGAGATATTAAAACTGAAAAAAGAGTATCATGAATATTATCGTAAAGTACCATCTACTTCTACGATAAAAACTGTGGATACGATAAAGAAACCAAATTTTTGTCCTAATTGTGGTGGAAAATTTCCTCCTGAAGCGAAATTTTGCCCTAATTGTGGTTCAGAAATCTAGATTCTTTTTTTTAATATTCAGTAAACCTCTATTTATTTATAAAATTAAAAATAATCTTCAAAATTTTAGTTTTATCAAGGATATATCAGATCACCTCATATCAAAAAAGAGTGTTTAAATTGCGAATATGAAGGTTGGGATAATTGTCCCGCGTGGAAACCAATTAGAGATAAATTATACGAACACGGATTCAGAAAAAGGAAAAAATAAAAGTTTTCAAATACTATTAATTAAAAATATTTGATATTTAATTAAAAGATATTATTTTTGAGAAGAAATTATTATGTCAGTTCGCACAGCAGTATTAGAAGGAAGAATAAAACAATTAGTTAAATCCGAATCGGGTAATTTAGCCTTCATGCTTGAAGACAATCAGGGTAATGTTCATTATTGTTTTTCAGCAGGAAAAAAGCCAATACTTAATTCATCAGACCGTCTTGTCCTGATTGGCTCTTATCTTTCAGGTAGCAAATTTAGAATTAGTTTTATTCTAAATAAAACAAAAAATACAGAAGAAAACTTAATAGAAACAAAAAGTGATTGGACATACAAAGCTTCTTTAGTTTTAGCTATATTGGTTACATGCGGATTGTTATTATATCTCATTTTCAGGCCAGTTATGTTTCCTTATGGGACTTATAGTTATGTTTATTCGATTATAATTACAATCATGTCAATAATTTTCTTTATACCATTAATGATAATTTTATGGATACTAACTGTAGTTTTCTCGAAATCGAGAAAAAAGGGCTCGGAATTAGATCGAGAGATATTAAGACTAAAAGAAGAGTATCATAGAAAAGTACCATCCACTTCCACAATAAAAACTGTGGATACGATAACGAAACAAAATTTTTGCCCTAATTGTGGTGGAAAATTACCTGCTGAAGCAAAATTTTGCCCTAGTTGTGGTTCAGAATTCTAGATTCTTTATTTCAATATTCATTGAACCTTCTATTTATTTAGAAAATTAAAAATGATTTTCCAAATTTTAGTCTTATTAATTAATAAAAATAATGAAAAGAAGTCTTATTTAGAGATGGAAAAGAACGCTAGTTTAAAAGCAGATGATTGCCCTTTAAGGCCTAAATATCATTTTATCGGCCCAACCAATTGGATGAACGATCCTAACGGCCCCATTTACTATAAAGGAGAATATCATCTTTTTTATCAGCATAATCCTTATGGAGTGCAATGGGGAAATGTTCATTGGGGTCACGCGAAAAGTAAAGATCTAGTTCATTGGGAACATTTACCAATTGCATTAAGGCCTTCTGTAGATAAAGGTGAAACTCACTGTTTTTCCGGAAGTTGTATCGTTATTGACAACACACCAACAATATTGTACACTAGTATAGGGCCTAGTAAACCACCAGCTACTGAAGCCGAACAATGGATTGCTACAAGCTCAGATGACATGGTGACTTGGCAAAAATACGATAATAATCCTGTTTTGACCCAAGAAATTCATAAGAAATTAGATGTAAGAGATTGGCGCGATCCTTTTGTATGGAAAGAAAGTAACGCATGGTACGCTGTTTTAGGAGGGCACTTAATTAATCCAAGAAGACCTATAGTTTTACTTTATAAATCGTCGGACTTCTACACTTGGGAATTTATTGGTCCATTGTGTATCGAAGATAGGAAGAAAGGTAAGAACTGGGAATGTCCAAATTTCTTTCCAATTAATGATAAATACATACTTATTGTATCCCCCCACAATAAAGTTATCTACGCTGTAGGAGATTATATTAATAATTACTTTACTCCAAATCATTGGTACACTTTAGATCAAGGTCGTTTGTTCTACGCAACCAACGTAATGAAGGACCCACATAATAGAATAATCTTATGGGCATGGATTCATGCTACGGGCGTTAAAGGCTGGAACGGTTGTTTGTCCTTACCACGAATACTGAGTTTAGGTCCAGATAACAAGTTAAGATACGCTCCATTACCTGAGCTCGAAAAATTGAGGAAAAAGCATTATAAATTTCGTAACATCGTGATTTCTCAAAACTCTAAGGCGATTTTAAAAAAAATTCGAAGTAAACATTTAGAAATCTCGATAAAGTTTGAATTACTTGATGCAAAGTCTTTTGGAATTCAATTATTTAATTCCAAATCTGTAATCCAAGCTGAATCAATCGGATTCGACCAATCAAATAATGTATTATGGTCTGGCAAAGATAAAGTTAATTTCATTCTTGAAAATATTAGTAGGAAATTGAACTTGCATATATTTATTGACAATTCGATTATCGAAGTTTTTGCAAACCATCGTGAATGTATTACGGGTCAAATCATTTCCAAACGCAACTTACCGTTTGTTATTAACCTATTTGCAACAAGTGGAAAAGTGAAAGTGAATTCTCTCGATATTTGGGAATTAAATTCAATTTGGAAATAATGTAATACCAACTTATTTTCTTAATATAAAAATTTAGTAATAATAAGTAACAGTTTTGACGAAAAGCACACAAATATTTTTAATAAACGATTAAAAAAGGAATATTGTTAGATGTAGCTTTCTTGGGCTTCAAGTTCGTCATATTCAATCTCTCGCAACCTCATTCTCACATCTCGAGGTGAGTACATATGTTTTAACAGACTAATTATAGTTTCATGTATGGATTCAAGATTATCGGTAGCGCATTGATAATATATATTATTCTCTAAAAGATTAATTTTAAAAATCTCTTCTAAGCCTGATAAAGATTCTCTTATTTTTTTATATTCTTCATCAAATACATCGTCAATATTTCTTTCATTTACTTTTACAGCCATTTTTCATCAAATCTATTTTTTTTTATGTTTCTATGATAGAAATATGATTTTTAATATTTAAATCATGACTTTTTTCGCATGTTTTCGATCGTTATGGGAATTATTTCGGAAAATCAAAGTAACGAAAACGGAAATTGCATTATCAATATCGTTAATCCTTTTTGATAAATAATGTTGATATGCAATAAAAGCACAAATCATCTATAAGTAAAAAAGTCATTTATATAACTTTATTGTAATTTTTAAGTATTCTTTTGACTAAAATCCAACAATTTTATTAAGTAATGATTGTTTTTAGTAATTTTTCCATCGATTTAGATTAGCGCTCTAATCTTGCTTCTTCAAGCAAATTTTGATGATAACAATTTTTTTATTTGAACTAAGACATGGTCTTTATAGGATGGTTCACATATCTTTTGTAACTAATTTCTAACGATTAAATCTATTTATCGATATTATGAAAGGTAAAGAGAAAAAAAGGAGTAAGTTATCAGAAACTTTCTTAGTTATTAAGAGCTTTGGTTCGTTTTTTCTTAGGCACCACCCAGAATGCGAGAATTTCAAGGGACACGCAATTAAACTTGGCAAATACGAATTTTGCATTGGGTGTTTTATAGGATATCCTACTTCGTTCATATCGATAATAATTCTTGGAGTTTTTAAACTAACTGAATCAATTCCTTCAAATTATCTAATAATTTTTGGTATTTTGTTTATGTTAACCTTTTTTCTGAGCTTAACAGGAGCAACGAAAATTAAAATTATAAAAATTATTCAAAAAATATTTATAGGATTTGGTTCAGCTTTGATATATTGGGGGATTTTTTCTCTTGATTTTTCTGATTCTACAAATTTTATAATCTTTATTTTAGTTTTTAGTTCTATCATTACTTTTTTAAACATTTATCACGCATATGGGTTATACAAAACGTGTAAAAAATGTGAGTTTCAATTTAAATGGGGTCAGTGTTCCGGTTTTGAAGCTATTAGAAATAAATTGAAAAAATATGACCTTCCAGATCTTATAGTGGATATTGAATTTCGTTCAAAAAGCAGAAAGGAAAAATAAGATTAATTTATAATTTCGTTTTTGTTAATGTGGGATTCCTTACTCTTTGTTTATTGCATTTATAGATTTATATCTTGAAGGTAAATTCAGAACCCAATCTGCAGCCTTTTGAATTAAGAATGAAAATAGAAAGATAAAAGGAACAAGTAATAAAACTAAATAGAGGTTATCACGCTCACGTATATCTATCTGTAAAACATTTGTTAAGGTAAATGTATATATAATAAGAAAAACTCTGTGGAAGAGATATACACTGTAAGTCGAATAAGCTATTATCGAAAATATCGAGCTTACTTTCTTTTTAGGGAATAGCACTCTAAGAGTTCCTATAAAAAAATAAAATAAAGGAATTGTAAAAACAATATAGAAAATAATTATTAGATCCACTAATAGTATCGCAGAGGCAGAATCAATAAAGCCAGGTTGTTGATCTAAAATTAAGCGCAGATGATTTGTTCCATATTTTAAATTGAATGTGGTATAACATAATTGTGCTAATAACAGATATATTACAAAACTTAAAACTGCAAAACATAATGCAAGGATTAACGGGATAGCCTTTTGCCTATCTTTTAGCTTTTCTTTAATTCGATTAAACAGTGGTGAAGTGTAAATATTAGCTGCAATAATCCCTAAAATGAAAATAAGATAATAATAGAAAAAACGATATTCAATAAGACCAAAAAATACGTTAAGAAATGCAAACAAAAACAGAATAACTATAGAAGCGGGTATAATTCTTTTAATCGAACCCATAAAACTTAATATTATAAAAATTAAATAATAAATTACGATAATGCCTATAAACCAAAGAGTTAATATGGGAGAACCAAATAACGGAGCAACAATCATTTGCATTCCGAAAACATGGGCCAGTATATATAAAAAGTCGATGTCTAAATACTCAAGAAAAATAAGAAATAAGAATAACGCAATCCAGTAGAGTGGGAAAATTCTTAAAAATCTTTTTTTTAGAAACGTAAATAGTTTTTCAAATGTATTAATCTTCCTATTATTTTTATTTAAATAAAGTCCGAATCCTGAAAGGAAAACAAAGGATCCCATGGCAACCTTAATTCCTAGGGTATGAAATAAAAAAATAGTATATGGTTCTGATTCAATATAGTAACTATAGGCATAATCATTTGGAATATGAATTAATATCATTACGATTAGAATAGAAATTATTCGAAGAATATCTAGTTCAGGCAACCGTTCATCTTTCATAATCAACTAACCGAACATTTGAAAAGTAAATTATATTTTTTTTATGGATGTCATCTAATAAATTTAATTGAAAAAAATCTATTTATATACGCTTGAAAAGGTATTTGGGTTATAGAAGATTAGAAAATATTTTATATGTAATATTTTTATTTTAATAAAATATCCCAATCAAGATGTTCTTTTACGAGTTTCAAAACAAGTTTGATTTCTTCCTCTTGAATTCCGGGTCTTACGCGTTCCATGTTCCTTATTGTTGTGTAGGTGTCAGATGGACTTAAGATTATGGGTATCTTTTTCTCGTTTGCCGCGTATATTACTTTAGCATCGGGTTGTATAAAACCTGTCAAGATCAACGCCAAAACATTTTCTTCGATGGCTGCTAAAGCAATATCTGGACGATCTCCTCCTGTGATTACTACTACTTTTTTTACTGAATGTAAGTATTTTAAGGCAGATTGGACGTTCATTGCAACTATAAGATATGTCTCCACGATAGAATTTAACCCTTCAATTGCCGAATGATTTATAAGTTCGCCACCGATGGCTTCCATTAACTCTGATACCCTTGGGGACAACAACTCTAAACTCTTTTGGATGAGACCAATTATTGGAATCTTATAGCGTTTAATATGATTTTCCTCTAGTTCTTCAATCCGCGCTTTATAATCGTAGTCAATCTTGTTAAATATAACTCCTTTTATCTTTATATTCCTAAATTCAAAATACTTCTTCGCGAAAAACAAATTATCAATGCATTTATCGGACGATTCTGTTTGAATAAAAACTAATTCGTTGATTCCTAGAGCTTGGGCAACTGTAATATCGTCCAACCCAACTCGGATGTATTTCTTGATACTTGGCGCCCCTTCGATAATTATGTAATCGTATGATTTACTCAACTCGACATGCGCGTTTTTAATTATTTGGAGATTGTCTTCTTTTTTAGTTGCATCGATTAAATCGACGTAGTAACAATCTGGAATTGATACAGGACTAATGATATCGTACGGTAAGGTAGTTTTAAAAATTGTATTTTGAATAAACCCAACGTCTCTATCAGCTTTATCCGAAAAAGCTCCTTTTGGAATGCCAATTGGTTTAAAATAAGCAACTTTTTTACCTTCTTCTTGTAACTTTGACATGATTCCAATCGCTAAAAGGCTTTTTCCAACATGTTCTCGCAATGAACATAAATATATTGATTTTACCATTTTTGATTCCTTTTTTCTTTTCAAATTTTATTATATTATTAATTTTTTATATTTTCTGATATTTCATTCTCGTGATATTGTTATTTTAATGTCTACCGCGGAATAACCTTCAATAAAACTTAAAAGGGGGTTGATGTCTAATTCCATTATATCCGGGAAGTCATTAACTAATTGTGAAAGGCGTAATAGAACTTCAATAATTGATTCGATGTCTGACGAGCTTTCGCCGCGTACTCCTTGTAAAAGACTAAAGATCTTTGTTTTTTGAAGCATTTCTGCTGCGTTGTCTCTAGTAAACTTGTAAGATAAAGCAAAGGAAACATCTTTAAGAAAATTAGCATAAATTCCACCAGATCCAATCATAATTAACGGTCCAAATTGGGCATCTCGCGACATACCAATAATTAACTCGTTAACTTTCTTTTCTTGTTCAAAACTTACCATTTCTTGTATTTCTACGCCGTAAATTTTGACATTTTGTGGACCAAACTTTTTTGCATTATCAACTATTTGAATGAACGCTTCAAAAGCTTTCTCTGGACTATCGATGTTTAAAATTATCCCCCCAACATCCGTTTTATGTACTATTTGGGGGCTTGCGATTTTCATTACTGAATTTCCAATTTCTTTTTGGTATACCATTGCTTCTCGGGGTGTTTTTCCTAACCTTGACTTTGGAGAATGTATACCGTAACATTCAAAAACTTCGCTTGTCTCGTAGCTTAAAAGAACCGTTCTCTCATCATTTCTTACGCTATTAAATATCTCTTTAACTCTTTCTTTTTGAACATCATATTTTGGAATTTCTATAGCATCAAGAGCAGTTTTATTTAAAAATTGGTTGTATTTGACTAATGCTTTAAGAGATTGAGCAGCTCTCTCTGGGAAAGGATAGCAAGGAATATGATGTTGCTTTAAATATTTTGTTGCCTCAACCATGGAAACTCCCCCTATAAGGGAACAAACAAGTGGTTTATTTTGTAAGTGTTTTGACGATATTTCATACACTAATTTGGCCACATCGTATGGCTGCGTTTGTGCTTGTGGGCTCATTATGATAAGAGCCCCATAAGTAGTAACGTCTTCTTCTTTTACTGTTTCATGGCTGGCATCATTATTTAAACCAAAAACAGTTTTTATAGTAAATTCATACCTATCTGGAGTAGCGTCTCCAATTATATCTACAGGATTAAATATTGCTGCCTCTGCTGGTAAATTCTCTCGCAACATGTGCAATATTGGTTCGGTAAATTGGGCAAATTTAAGCTCTTCGCGCTCAAATGCGTCAGTAGCTATTATTCCCGGACCACCTGCGTTAGTTATGATTGCAAAGGAGTTTTTATTAGGGATTGGTTGAAATAAAAAGATTTCTCCGTAATCAAAAAGGTCAGCTATTGTTTTTGCTCTTAAAACTCCACATTTGTGAAAAGCTAATTCGTATGCGATATCAGACCCGGCTAACGCTCCAGTGTGACTTGAAGCTGCCCTAGCGCCAGCATCGCTAACTCCAGCTTTCAATATAATAATTGGTTTTTTCCTTGCTGCTTTAGATACAACTCTTAGGAACTTTTCTCCTTCTTCTATGCTTTCTAAATAGCATAAAATTACAGAAGTATTATCATCGTTCGCTAAATATTCAATAAAATCAACTTCGTCCATATCTGCTTTATTTCCTAAACTTATATTGCAAGAAAAACCAAAAGCTTGATCCATTGAGAAATCCATAAACGACGTGAGAAAGGCACCAGATTGAGAAATCATAGCGATGCGTCCCTTTTTGGGAGTGTTAGCTGCAAACGAACCATTGTAAGACATCCCGATAAATCCTAAACAATTTGGACCTATAATTCTCATACCATACTTATTTGCAACTTTAATTAGCTCTTGTTCACGAGTTATTCCTTCGCCCCCGATCTCTTTAAAACCGGCGGTGATAACAACTAAGCCCTTTATTCCTTTCTTTCCACATTCTTCTGAGATGGAATTAACAAACTTACTAGGAATAACTAATAATGCTATGTCAATATCTTCTGGTACGTTTAAAACGCTCTTATAAGCCTTATATCCCAATATTTCTTTAGTTTTTGGATTAATAGGAAAAATTTTTCCAGAATACTTTGATTCAATGATATTTTTCAAAACATTATAACCTACTTTACCAGGCGTAGCACTGGCGCCTATAACTGCAATGCTTTTAGGGTTGAAGAAATAAGAAATATCGGAAGTATCATTCATTTTTGCATTGACGCTAAATGATTTTAAGTTTAATTACATAAGTATTTTATAACTTTTATAAGGTTTCTAAAGTATTTTTTAATAAATATTTTTAGCAATAACTCACTAAAACATATATTATGACTGAAATAAAAATAATTACTACTAAAGGAACTATAAATCTTTCGATGTTTGACGACGACGCTCCCCTCACTGTTGCGAGCTTTTTATACTTAGCTAAGCGAGGTTATTACGATGGATTGACATTTCACCGCGTTATTCAAGACTTTATGATACAAGGGGGTTGTCCCACTGGTACAGGAATGCACGGACCAAAACAAAAGGGAATAAATTCCTTTCCATTTCAAGGAAAAGACGTATCTTACCCTTTTTCGGACGAGTTTCAATCGAGGAGAACTTTTGATAAACCTGGTATCTTAGCAATGGCAAATGCAGGACCAGGCACAAACGGGTCTCAATTTTTCATAACTCACGTTCCTACAACACATTTGAATAATAAGCATACCATATTTGGAGCAATAATAGGTTCCGAAGATCAGAAAATTGTTGATTCTATTCAGAAGGGAGATAAAATTCAAAAAATTGAAATTTTAGTTTAGTTTTTTTTTTTTATTTTACTTTGTACCTGATATTTAATTACTAATCGTAGGATTAATCACTATATTATTTGTTCTCACATTTAAAGATTATATGAAATCCATCTAAAAGGGTCTTTATTATTTAAAACACATGTATAATATCTTTTTTAAATATTACGATCAAAAACCTTAAACCAAATTAAGGAAAGATTTATTAGCCAAAACCTTTATTAATAATTCAAATTAGAACATTAATACGCTATTAAAATGAGTAAAGAATTAAAAGATTTAATAGATTCAGTTGATTACACAAATAAAGCTCAATCCGACATGGAAACCATTATAAATCGATTAACAGAAGAAGTTCAGCGATTGAACTTTACTATTGATGAGCAAAAAATAATTATACAAAACCAAAAAACTAAACTTTCTGAATTCAAAGAAAACAATACACCAGAAGATATTATCTTGTTAAAAGATTTAGTTACAAACCAAAGACAAGATATTATCAAAAAGGACAAAGATATTGAAATCCTACAACAAACTATCGCGGAAATATCAAATGAATTTGAAAATGTTCAAAATTACCAAGAAGAAAATGAAGAATTAATTTACACAAACAAAGTAATTGTGCAATTAACTGAAGAAAACGAGACTAATCGCCTTGAAATCGAGAATTTGAACAACGAAATAAAAGAATTGCAAGAAAAACTCGTATTTAAAGAAGAAGATATTGGAGAAGAAAATCAAGATTTAATAAATGCCAAAAAACTGATTTTTCAATTAACCGAAGAAAATGGGATTAGCCGCGTTCAAATTGAATCGTTAAAGCAAGTAGTAGAAGGGCTTAAAACAAATCTACAAGAGAATGATGCAGCTAAAAGTCAATATATCCACGAATTAGACGAATCAAATAAAATTATTGACCAGTTGACGTTTGACAATGACCAATATCACGAAAAGGTTAATTATTTACAACAGAAAATAGAAGAAACAGTAAAATTTCATGAACAATCGTCTCCAGAAGGCGTTGAAATCGGCGATGATTTAGAAAATTTAAAGGGCAATTTATTACGTTTAGAAGTAGAAAATACCGAGTTAAAAGACATTATAAATACAAACATATCCATTATAGAAAGCTTAAAGCAGAAAATTGAAGAGTTTCTTAAAAAAATTTCAGAAAGAGACGACGAATTAGAAAATTTAAACGGTAAATTCCAAAAGATCGAAAACGCTAACAAACAGTTAAGCGATTTGATAGTAGAATTAAAAGTTCGTGAAGCTCAGGTATTTGATAATATAGAACCCTTTATAACTAACGACCAAATTGTTTTTGATAACTTTCCACCTACTTTTTTCTTTAAAATGTATAAACAACTGACAGATAATTCTAAGGACGTGATTGTAGCCCAGCTTGTAGAAGATTTAAGCAACGACAATAGAGATTTAAGAACATACGCTATAAAAATATTAAGCTTCATAAAAGGACCTAAAGTTTTTGACGCTTTTAAAGGACTAGTTTATGACAACGATTGGATCGTAAAGTTATACCTAATAAAAGCTTTACAGAATTTTGAGAATATTGAAAAGATAGATCTGTTGAAAGAACTTCAAAGAGATAAGGACATTGACGTTCGGGAAGCGGCAATAGAAATGCTCTCGAAATCTAGTTATTAAAAATAGAAATTTTAAAACATTTCAATTTTAATTTTTTCTTAATAATAACGCGTTAATATTTATTTTGAAAAATAATAAATATATCTTCGCATAAATTAATAATCAATAACAAGGTTTAAGCTCATACATATTTGATTATTATCTGCTAATTTATTTTGGGAAAATTGTGAAAAATTAAATGGCAAGAGAATTAACGCATAATAGGTGGAATTGGTCCCAAAAAGATAACAGATGGGTCTACATCGAAGTTAAAGATAATGGCGAAATAGTTCATCATTACCAACTAAAACCGCCTAAGGAATTTACAGATTTAACAATAAAAATAAAGGATTTAAACGAAAAACTAATCGTTTGTAAAAATCCGAAAGATAACGAGAAGATCTTTAAAGAAATGATGAAAATATCAAAAAGAATGCAAAGCATGGGTAAGAATTGTTAACTCCTCCTAAACTAATATACCATAAATTATTTGTCAAATCTTTTATTTTAGATAATCAATCCTCTACAGATTATTACTAAACTTAACCTAAAAATTTAATTTCATTTAAAAAATAATTAAAACAAACCAAATATTTAATAAAAAGGTAGATTTAAAATTAAAATTGCTGTAGCCGGTAAAGGCGGTGTAGGTAAGACTTTAATCGCTGGGACTTTAGCCCGACTTTTTGCTATAGATGGGTTTAAAGTTTTGGCCATTGACAACGATTCAGCGATGAATTTAAGCTATACTTTAGGAATAAGCGATGCGGTCAAATCAAAGATTGTTCCGATTTCAGAAATGAGAAAAATGATTGAGGAACGCACGGTTGTTAAGGGTGCTGGTCCAGGCGTTTATAACATAACTCCAAATGTCTCCGATATTCCAGATAAATTTAAAGCCTCTGGTCCAGATAATTTGCATCTGCTAGTATTAGGGGGAATTGTAGAACCCGCTTCAGGTTGTTTATGCCCCGAAAACGCTTTGATTAGGACTTTACTATATAACTTGCTTGTAAAAAGAGACGAAGTAGTAATCGTTGATTTCGAAGCGGGTTTAGAACATTTAGGCCGTGGTACTGCTAAAGGAATCGATGTTATGTTAGTAATAGCTGAACCTTCTCAGAAATCTTTAGACCTTTGCTCTAAAATAATAGACTTATCTAAAAAATTAGGCGTAATTAACATCTATCTTATTGTAAACAAGGTAATTGATGAATCTCAATTAGGTATTATCAACAATCGTATTAGAGATTGGAAAGTTCCATTATATCACTCAATTCCTTTCGACTCAGAGATTGGAAAAGCTGATTTGAATGGAACCTCTCCTTTAGATTTTAATCCAAACTCAAAGGCTATTGGCGCTATTAAAAAACTATTTAGCAAATTGAAGCAGCTCAAAATCGAGTTATTTGATCTATAAAACAGAATTTAGACCACTTTCTATTCCTTACCCTTTTTTATAAATCTATATATACTATATAGAAAACCAATTTAATACTTAATTTTTCTCATGGATTGGAGAAATCCAAAAAAAATTAAAATTAATTAAAGAAAGGAGGGATGAAATCAAGATGGTTAAGAAAAGTGAAAATCTATTGGCCTTAGGAATGGTTTGCTTGATAATTGCGCTTCTTTTTAATATGTTCGGAAATTCCAGTATAATTCTTGATATGGTAATTTTATTGTTTATTGGTATAGCTTTATTCTCAAACGCGGGATACTTAGTAATGGCAACTTCAGAGAAAAAGAAGAAATAGTTTTGATTAAATTTTTTCCAAATAAAACTTTAATCACAAAACATCGGATAAGTTAAGGCTTTGATCGTCAGCAATCGCTTTCCACTGCTCAATAGCTTCAAGAGCGTCTTTCTCGTTTATTTGTTCGATAGCGTACCCTGCGTGTACGATTACATACTTTCCAACTTCCGGATTTAAAATTAAAGCAGTTATTACATTCTGCTGGATTCCATCAAAGTCGACCAAAGCGGAATGCTTAGCTTCGTTGTAATCTATAATTTTTCCAGGGATAGCAAGGCACATAATTTTACGATTTTAAAATGAATATATTTAATTTTTTTAATATTAGAACCTAAAAATAATTAATGATTAAATTTGCTTATTTTTAAAAGAAGGTTAGAATTTATTATTTATTAAACTTAAATTTAATTTATTATCATAACTTTTGTTAGTTAAATTAGGTTTTAAAACGTGAAATAGTATGTTTTTAGAAAAATTAAAAAAATATCCTAGCGATTTAATTCTATTAATAGTAGCGGCTTTAGCAATTGTCATTCTTCTTGCAATTAACATACTGATTTTTGGACCGTTGTTATATTTAGGATATGGATATGGTATCTTAGACTTTGAATTTGCTTGGACTAAAGAGCAAATATTAATAATATTCGGCGTATGGGGAGATGAAGTAATGACATTGCAAGCAGCGGGAGTGTATTGGGACTTTCTTTATATCATTGGTTATACAGTACCTCTTTTCGCATTGATTTTACTCGTTTCGAGAAAATTGGACGAAAGAATCCTAAATATTGGCCTTTACATGAGCTTAACGCCAATTATCGCCGGAATTTTTGACATTATAGAAAACGTAAATTTACTCGTCATGCTTAACGAAGCCCCCGCGTTTGCCTCGTTCGTACCTTTAATTGCATCGCTATCTGCAACGATTAAATTTGGTTTTTTGATAGTTGGAGCAATCTTCTTCTTAGTAGCGTTGGTTCTTCTCGTTATAAAAAAATTTAAAAAATAAGATAAGAAAATTCTTCTTTTTTTTTATTAAATCTTAGCAGGGTTTTAACATAGTATATATCCAAAAAAATAATGGAGTCGTTTAAACCTTATCCGAATAAACATTTAACAGGTCGTCGAGCCAATTAAAGATTTCTTCTTTAGATAAATTGTCAACGTTGAATTTCAACCGCTCTAATTCTTTAAGGAGGTTGATCATTTCTAAGGGAATTGATCTTTGGCACAATTCAAATAAAAGCTCGTTAGTTTTTGTGATTAACTCTTTTATCTTAGAAACTAAAGGTTCAATATCGGGCATATTCTCAAGACTAACGAGGATATTAATAAGACTGAAAAGAAATTCCGTTTTATTTCCTTTAAACGAGCTATCGAATTGATAATAGTACCGATCTAAATACGCTAGCGGCACTAGTTCGTCGTAAGTATTTGCAATCTTAATTATCGATTTAATATTTTTAAAAAGTAGCGAAGGAGACCAAGTAAAGATCTGATAATTAGATTCTACATTTCCGCTTTTTATTACCGGAATAAACTTATGGTCTTCTTTGAAGAGACCAAAAGGGATAAGGATAAAATCTAGCGAATCTGAAGAGGTATAATCTTTTAGATCAATATGCAAATTCTTTATTGTGCTAATGAACACCGTCCTGTGGTCGAGAATGTCGAACTCGATTTTAATTAAGCTTGGTTTGTAAATGTAAAAAATTAAACCCTCAAATCCCTGAAATTCTAGGTCGAGAGAAAAGTTTAATGTATCTAACGTTACGCTATCCGTATTGAATCGTAAATCAACATTTATATGCGAATAATTTTCGATGTATTGAAAAAACCAGGGTGGGGACCTCTCTTTATCGAACGATATCATTTAATTTCTTCTCCTTTTCTATACTTTTAGCTCCTTTAAGTAGTATACACATTTCTTATACCTAATAAGAATTTCTTCACTTGAAGAAATAAGTTCCAATAAATTAATTAAATTCAATATTTTTATTCTTTACTATTCAAAACTAAGACTATTTGTATAAAAATTTAATGCTCGAAAAATAAATAAATAAATACCAAAGAGACATAAATGTTAAATAACATTTAGTAATCTTTTAATTTAATTTAAAATTAATATTTTGGCGAGTTTTCCAGTGAAAAATATCAAAAAATTAACTATCGGTTTTATATTCATAGGAGTTTTAGTTCATTTACCTTTTTTTCAAACCTTAATAAGTGAACCTTTAGGTTCCCACAATATTGTCCAAGTTAAAGCTTCAGGTTTCTGGGATCTTACAGGTACACCAATATTTATTAATGGATCTGCAACTGGAGTCGGAGCTTATAATTGGAGTTGGTTTGAGAACCAACCTTGGTATGGTGGTGGAGATGGGAATCTAAATACACCCTATATCATTGAAAATATAACTATTGATGGATTAGGAACAGGGAATTGTATTGAGATAGTTGATTCAGAAGAGCACTTTATAATACGGAATTGTACGGTTTATAGTGCCGGATCGGAAGCATCTAATGCGGGAATTAACTTTTACAATGTAACTAACGGTAAAGTAATTGATAATCAGTGTTCCAATAATTTAAGACAAGGAATTATTTTGATGTTAAGTGATAATAATACAATTTTTGATAACATAGCTAATTTCAACGATTATTATGGAATTGGAGTATATTCAAGCCATTTAAACAATATTTCTGATAATACAATTAGGAATAATGAAGGAAGAGGGATTGATGCAATTAGAAGCCATTATAATAAGCTTCTAAATAATATTATTTCCTCAAATTGGGGAAGCGGAATATATCTTTCTCAATGTAATCATTCTACATTTTCAGATAACATCATCAATGAAAATGGATGGATAAACGGTATGAATGGAATAACTGCATGGGGGAGCTCACACAATATCTATGCAAGCAATATCATCAATTACAATTTAGGTAGTGGAATAGAATTTGATACGGATATGAATAATACCTTCGTAGATAATGAAATTGTTGGTAATCACATTGTTGGGTTATATTTAAGAAATACAAAGGATAATTTCATTGCAAACAACAGTGTAGAGTATAATGACTGGGGAGTCTTTTTTTCTCAAGGAGATAATAATGAAATAATTGAAAATAGTGCCAGCTATAATACTTATGAGGGAATAAAATTACTAAATGGCTGTGAAAATAACACAATTCTCTCTAATGATGTAAATTATAACTATGAAAATGGAATCGACTTAGATAACAATTGTGATATGAATAATCTAACCAGCAATTCCATAAATTATAACCATCTCAATGGTATTTACCTAAGAACAAGTGATAACAACAATATTATTGAAAATAAATTGTTCGGGAATAATGACTCCATATATGAAGTAAACTGTGCTGGTAATATCTTCATCGATAATACTTTTACCATAATTCTCAAGTTATTCATAGATGTACGCACCCAAATTTTCACATCTGACGCATTTAATATTACCTTCTTCTTCCATAATGAAAATGATTACGGAGTAAGTGTTGATACGCTTCAGATGTGGTGGAATGGAACAGATGTATCCTCTAGTGTTCAAAATTTAGGAGGAGGGGAATATTTTGTATCTCTAACTCCAATAACTGTGTTGCCAGGAGATCCTCCCATAGTACTTAACATGACGATTAAAGTCAGTGGATTTGAAGACAAATATTTTGAAATCGATATTGCTGTAGATCCTGAATCGATCGATAAAGAAGGTAATGGTGAACCTGAACCAGAAATCCCCATAATCTCAGGTTATTATTCATATCTGATATTATTTAGCATATTCATAACAGCATTGTTTTTAATCAAAAAACGTAAGAAACAATTATAGCTCTCTAATTTTTACTTTTTTTTTTAATAAGCCTAATCTTTCATTAATTAATAATGGAGATGGAAGGATATAAAATACAAAATTAAGAGAAAAAATTTTTAAAAAAATAAATAAATAAAAAAATTAAGTTATAAATTTGATTAATTATAAACCAAGTTTTTCTAACGTGGATTTCATGCGAGTTCTGTGAAATTTCAAACCGATCTCGTCTGGATTGAAGCCCATCGCTAAAGCGTAAAGCTCTGTGATATACATCACGGGAATATCGTATTCCGTCTCGTATTTCTTACCTAAATCTCGCTGTCTCGTGTCGAATTGTTGATAACACGCGGGACAATTTACAGCAATCACATCTGCGCCAGATTTTTTGATGGCGTCCATCTTAATCTTTAAGTTAGCAAAACCGTGTTCCTCGTAGGCGTTAGTTACAGCACTTCCGCAACATAAGATTTCCTCTCCGTAATCGACAACCGTTGCTCCACTTGCTTCTACGAGCTTCTTTAGCGTTGTTGGTCTCATGGGATCATCTGACTCCATCCATTCGGCAGGTCGCATATAATGGCATCCTGGGTGGACAGCAACTTTTAGACCGTAAAGTGGCTTAGTTATTGCTCCTTTGACTTTGTCTAAATTATCACTTAGCACATCAACAAAATGCTTAATGTCTATTGTCCCTTGATAATTTTTCCCGATCTTAGCGAGTTCTTTATTGACCTTATCCATTTTCCATGAATCGTGTTTTAATTGATGCTGAACTCCTCTAAGCGTGTTGGTACAACCATTGCATAGAGAGATAATGTCTTTTCCTTCAGCTTCCGCTAAACATAAATTTCTTGCACCGATTGCTAACCAAGCGTCGTTATCAAACGATTTCATGCCCGTAGGGTCGGGGCAACACGAGAAAGGTGCTTGCGACGTTTCAATTCCAACTCTATCAAAAACTTTTCTGGATGCCGCTTCAAGGAAAGGAATACGTTTTCCGATGTAACAACCCTCAAACATTTTATATTCTGTCATTTTTTTTATCATTCCTCCTATTTTAGCCTTTTATCTACTCCAAGATTTTTTAATAAAGTTTGGAATTCATAAACATCTGGCTCCACAACAGGGGGTAAACCCAATTGCACTCTTCTACGCCCTATAGGATCTTTTCCCGTATGGGAGATAGGGATCGCTTTTCCACCCTCAAAAATTGCTCTCGCTTGTGAATAAATAAATTCAGGCGCATTTCCATCCGCTACGCTCTGGTTCTTTAATAAAGTAAAGATCTCAGTTAGTTCGATGTTCTGTGGGCAGACTTCATCACATGTATCACACACTGTGCAGCCCCAAATTGCTAAAGGATCATCGGTAAAAATCGCATCCTTATATCCTAACAATGCATTAAGAATATTACTTCTTGGATTGTATCCCGTAGTCGTATAGAAGTCTGTCGTTACGTTAGTAATTGGACAGTTGTCTGAACAGCGACTACATTGGTAGCAATATTTAATTAAATCAGACCCAATATGATAATCCATAACCTGTTTTCTAAATTCAAAATCTATTGTCATTTTTTTCACTTTTTTCCATTTTTTCGTTCGTTTTTATTTAAAACATTTATTGGCTTTAACCCCGGGCAGGGGTAGTTATATCCAATCTATTATTTTTATTGGATATTCATCCTAAGCCAACGTTCAACTTGCGAGAGTAGATCTCTTCGCCGTCCTCTTTTACTACAGTAATGTGGGCGGCACACGATAGTCAACAGTCATAACAACGGACTATCATTTCTAAGAGATTTACTACTCCTTCCGGAATTTCTTCGCTCATTTTTTTTCACAGTTTCCTTTTTTTATTTTATTTAATCCAAGGGTCTGGTAATTTTAATCCTTCCAAGGCCTTATCTTCGAAGACTTGTTTAGCAACGTGCATTAATGACTTCTCGATTCCAGCGATATTGTGGTTTGTAGCAACTAGAAGGTTTAACTTATTACAAATACCTTGATCGTTAGACCAGATATTATACAACAATATACCTCTAGGGGCTTCTACAACGCCTACACCGTTACCTTCTCGTGGTTCCACATCTAACGTCTTGCAATCGGGATTTACTATGTCAGGATCTTCAAGATATTGTGCTATTAATTCAATTGATTCTACTGCTTCAATAATTCGAGCCCAATGATAGGCAAACGTGTGATGCGAAACATCGCCGATTTTGGCTTTCATTTCTTTTAAAGCCCCGTCAGCTAATGGTGTTGCCATTCGATCTGCACAATTAGTCATTGCTAGCGTATTTGCTCGATAAATGCCATCGGGATAACCTGCTGGTTTGTAATACATGTGGGTAGCATAAGAATGATCAGGAACATGTTCTCCTAAAACATTTAGATAATCATGAACGTCGTAATCAATCTTTTTACCATCGGGAGTGACTATTCTAAGATCGCCATCGTAAATATCGTGTACTCCGTTTTTCGTCATACCAAGATAATAAGTTGGCACAACGCCTACATTAGCAACGACATCCCAATAATCAGTTACAACTTTTAGAGCGATATCAACTGTCTTCAACATGAAATCAACTTGCTCAGGAACCATTTTTAAAAACTTATCCCTTGCGGCTTCGTCCATCGGTTTTTTCATCCCACCGACTATAGCGGACACAGGATGGACCGATTTTCCACCGATTTCAGCGCAGAGTTTTTGGCCGAAATCCATCATCTTCAATGCCATTGCTCCAACATCGGGCATCTTGTTTATCACGTGAACGACATTCCTCAACGCTGGGTCTGCAAAAGGCCCTAAGAGGAAATCAGGTGCCGCTAACGCGTAAAAGTGCAACATATGCGATGAATACTGCTTCGCATTCATTAACAATTGTCTAAGTTTATATGCAGCAGGAGGTATTTCAACGCCCCAAGCGTCTTCTACCGCTTTTGTTGGAGCTAAATGATGGGGAATAGGGCATATTCCACAAATTCTTGGCGTAATCCTTGGTACATGCTCGCAATATCTGCCCTCGCAGAATTTCTCAAAAAATCTCGTTGAAGTGATATTAAATTGGGCGTCCTTTACCTTACCATCGTCTCCAATAACAATTCTTAATCCACCGTGTCCTTCTAATCGAGTGACTGGTTCAACTACTATTTCTTTTACCATTTTTTTTCCACCTATTATTTATAATAAAATTTTATCTATAATTTTTGTTAGTCGCCAACGTAAACTTCTCAGCGAAGCCAAGCTTATCTTTTATCTGGACAAGCATTTCTTCTTTTGATAGAGCTACGTTATAACCTTTCTTTACTACATCGACATATCGTTCAATTTGGTCAACATTCCAACTCGTTTGTCCATAGCAACCAGAACAAGGCGTATTGACTTTTAAACACAATCCGCCACATCCCGCTCTTGTTATAGGTCCTGCGCAGAGATATCCTTGCTCGATTAAGCAATCCTCCATGTTAGGAAGCCCTTCGTAATCACGCTTAACTTTTGTCATTTGAGACTTACTCCCAATTTTTCGTGGACAAGTATCACATACAGTAGAAATCTCTGTAAAATCTCTACGATTTTTCAAAAATGCCATAATCTTTGTTGCGATATTTCCAGTTTCATATGGGAGATTAGCTAATGGAGTTTGAGTTTCTCCTGTTTTTTTAACTTGCTGTAATATATCTCCAGCAAGGTCAAAACCCGCCATTAGTGGTACGTTAAGGAAAAGCGTTAAGAACTCGTATAAATTCCTTTTATCGCCTGAACTGATTTGTTCGAGGTTCTCTGTCATTTGTGCTAATTTACCTACTCTCGAGGATACTGATTTTGCGGGTCCTAAGCATCCAACGCATGGATTTCCGTCGTCAGTACATTTTAAAGTACACCCTGTACTCGTAATGGGGCCAAAACATAATGTACCCTTCTCTAAAAAACAATTCTCGTTGTTTAGAGAGCAATCGTTGCAGAATGCAGTTTCACTCATAGGCTGTGGTTTTTGTCCAAGTAAAAATTCAACTGCCGAAAAAATTGCTTCAGGTTTAGGAGGACATCCACCCATGTAAACATCTACACTAATAACTTCGTCAAGAGGAACTATTTTACTGGCAAAACCAGGCATATGTTCTTTTGGTTCCTTAGGATTCTCGTTAGTAATGGATTCTGCTTCGGTAAACTTCCTAGTGATTGCTTCTTGAATGTCCCATTGATTGGCTAATCCATGAACGCTTCCATAACACGCACACGAGCCGAAGGCAATAATGAGTTGACATTTTGCTCTCATTAACTTAGCGTTTTCTATGTCTGCATTGGTTCTCATACTGCCTTCAATAAAACCTACTAGAATATCTCCGTCTGGTCGTGCTTTTAACGAATCGTGCTTGAAATCAACGACAGCTGGCCAATAAACGATATCGAGTGCTGGAAGTATTTTTAACAATCCCAAATGTGCATTTAATAAGGATTGATGGCACCCCCAACAATCTGAACTTTGCATAAAAGCTACTTTAACTGCCATTTTTTATCATTTAATTAATTTTAATTTATGATTTTTGATTAATAAAATCTTAGTTGTGTTTATTTAATCATAATTTTATAAAAAAAGTTATGTTTTTCTTCGATTTAAAATAAAAATTTTGCTAGAGTTCTACGATAGATTTAGAATGATCATTCAATTTCGAACATTCTTTTAGTTTGGGTTAATTAACACAAAGATTTATTTTGAATATTCATTCTTTTCGAATATTATTTGATCTTTTTTTTTCAAAATTTTCTAATATTATTAAGGATTTTGATTAATTTGTAAAAAAAAATTGACTTTTCCTCTGAGAAAAGCTTAAAGTTATAAAAAAATTTCTGCTTTTCTTCATTCTGAATAATTATATATTTTATTCAATATTATCCTTAGTGTTATTTATTGGATTGCATTGATTACTATAAAGATTTTTTTCGAATACTCATTCTTATCGAATAAAATACGATATAAATATTTAATCCTTTATGTACACTTTATAATCGTAAAATGTATTATAAACTTTTATAGATATCATAATTTTTTATCAAATTAATCTTCAGAAAGATCGATGTCTCTTCTTATAATTAGAGCTTTGAAATTTTTGGAAATTATAATTTATTATAGGAAAAATTGGGAGTGAAATCCCGCCCACAATTAAAGTCTTGATAATAATATCTTTGGACCTCCAAAAATAAAAAAATAAAAAAAATTTTAATATCAAATTCTACTTAGGATATTGAATTTTCATAATTTGGGTTTAATCTCATAAATTATCGTAAAGATTCCAATTATTGATGTTATGCAAAAGATTATGAAGCATATTAACCCTAAAGTAAAGCTACCCCATGTAAGATTAGTTAATTGCCCTCCAACTAAATACAATTGTGTGAAAAAGACTCCTGATCCCACGATCATCATAATAAATAGAATTGTCATAAGTAGCTTATAATTGATATTTCTAACAAAATTTATTTTTATAATATTATACATAAAAAGACCGTTAATAATATATCCGCCAACAAAAACTCCAATTAATATCGTAGATGCTAAGAACATTATAAACAACTTAACCATCGAAAAGTTTCCAATATTAGTATCTCTGAGAATATATAAAATAACTGAAAGAGCTATCAAAATGCATTGAATTATAAAAAATACAGTAAATTTTTTTTTGTATTCTTGTTTTTTATCTCTTATTTCTTCCATTACTCCTCACTAATTTATTTATAATAATAAAAAAAAAAATTAAATTCTTATTGATATTTTCTTAAAAACAATTCTCAAGATTATGCTGATGCCAATTACATAAACGATTATTACAATTGGAATGATAATAGTGACCATCAGATTACCTAACATCGGAATTTCTAAGAAAGATATTCGTGCATAGCCAGAAGCAGGGGTAATACCAGTTTCAAGTATCATCGCAATTCCTCCAGGAGCAATAATATAGGCTAAAACTAAAATTACTCCTCCTATTATCAATGGAATAAGTTGTTTAAGTACTAATCCAATACGCTTTGCATCTGAATGATTAATCTTCTCAGTTTCTTCAATATTATTGCATCCCGTAGTGAACCAATAATTTAGACCCATAAAAACATATCCTCCAATCATATTACCAATTAATACGGGTAAAAAGTTGCAAATAAAAGCTTGCGACCAAGTCACATTAGCTCCACTGAAGATTCCAATGGGAAGAAAGAACATATTCGCGACAACGTGCTCAGATCCTACAGCAACAAATGCCATTATGGGAAACCATATGTTAACTACTTTCGCCATTAAATTATTGTTAGATTTTATGGCTTGGTATATAGCAAAATTTACCAAAAAGTTACAAATTATTCCTTTAAACAGCATTGTCATGAACCCACCAACGAAATCTGCGTTAACAAGAGCTATTTTTGCTTCAGCTATAGCAATTGCTTTTACACAAGCCGCTGCTCCGATGGTTGTTCCAAAGAGAAGTGCAAATCCTACAATCCACGCCCAAGTAATGGAACCAATTAAATTTCCACCGAGAGCTAAAAACCAGTTACGATAAGTTTCATTAGTTTTCACTTTCTTTGTATATTGTGCCATTGGAGTGATCATGCAATCTCCCGTAAAAAGATCAGCACCACCCATAAAGAGGATACCAATTAATCCGACTGGAAATACAGCAGCAAACATAAAGCCACTCCACTCAGAAGGCACCTTTTGGGATACTATTATTGCCAACATCCCTCCCAAGGCTATAAAGACTCCCGCATTCCAGCCTGTGAGTAAATTTACTACAAAAGATTGCTTCGTTTTTCTTTCTCCCGCAGAAGAAATAGCATCAATTGTTGGATCAAGACTAACATTTTTAGACATAATTTTTCATCAAGTTTTATCTTGTTTTATTTTATTTTATTTATTTTTTATTGATAGAATCAATTAAAAATTACTATTTAGAAAATTTTATAGTTTTTAAAACTTTTGGTGATCGGTTTTTTAAATTAGGCATGCCTAATAACTCGATCATATTATTGATTATCGTCTTCATTGATCCTTTTCGTAAACGGAATGTCGGATTTCGTAAAAAAGCTTATATAATATTTTAAATATTTTAAAATATCTAATAAAAAACAAAATTTAAAATTAAGGAGATAAAAAGGAGAAAAATTATAATGGAAGTTATTCGAATAAAATATGATAAAGACGATATAATTCAAAAAAGCGAAGAAGTTGAAGTTTGTTTTAAATGCTCTGCTTGTTCTTTATTTTGCCCAGTAACTCTAAATGTATCCAAATACGATATTGAAAACGCTTTCATTGCTCAATTATTTAACGCAGAAGAATCCGTAGCCTTAAAGGATGTATGGATGTGCTGTGTTTGTGAGAAGTGTTTAATGATATGTCCTCAAAATGCTGACCCTTCAGAAGTATTTAATAATCTTAAGCAATTATCTTATTTAAAAGGCTTAGCACCTGCTTCTGTATATGGATTAGCAAAACAAATATTAAAGACGGGTATTGCGTTTGAAATTGGGGCAAAGTTAAACGCTAATAGGAAAAAACAAAATCTTAGAGAATTAACACCAAATGATAACGTTATAAAAGATTTAAAAATCCTAGCAGAAAAAACTGCTTTAAAAACGGAGGCTGATTAAAAATGGGTAAATATTTATTTTTTAAAGGTTGTACAATTCCTGCAAAATTACCCAATGTGGAAAGACTTGCATTAGATGTTCTACCAGAGATAGGAATTGAGCTAGTAGAAGAAGAAGGTTTCTCTTGTTGTCCTGATCCTATTCAGTTACAAGGAGCAAATCATAGTTTTTGGTTAGCTACTGCTGCGAGAAATTTAGCTATTGCTGAAGAAAAAGGATTAAATATTATGACGCTGTGTAATGGTTGTTTAAATACACTAGCTATTGCTAATCACAAGTTAAAAGAAAATGCAGAATTAAGAGATGCTATTAATAAAATTTTAAGCGGAATTGGAAAAGAATTTAAAGGTACAATTGAAGTAAAGCACCTTTTACAAGTTTTAAAAGAGGACGTTAAATTAGATGCCTTGAAAAATAAGATTAAAAAACCTTTAACTGGCTTAAAGATTGCAGGACATCCAGGATGTCATTTATTGATGCCAGACGAAATTCTAAAATTTGATGATCCTACCGATCCTATCATATACGATAAATTCATTGAGGCTTTAGGTGCTACAGCAGTTGATTATTTATCAAAGATCGATTGTTGCGGAGTTTCATTAGCATTAGTCGGTAATAAAGAAGGAAATAATAAAGCCATTCACACAAAAATAGCTGATGTTAAAAGTGCAGGTGCTCAAATACTTAGTACAGGCTGTCCATTTTGCTTTACTCAATTTGATATGGGTCAAATTACAGCTAGTAGAGAATATGCAGATCTTAAGGAAAATAGGATTCCTATTTTATATTCTGTTGAGTTAATCGCATTAGCAATGGGAAGAAGTCTCGATGATATTGGATATAAAACACATAAAATAAAACCAGCTTTATCAATTTAGGAGGTAAAAAAAAAATGATGAAAAAAATAAAAACTACATGTGTTTATTGCGGAACTGGTTGTCAAGTTTATCTTAAAGTACAAGACGGGAAAGTTGTTGCTACAAAGCCTGTAAGGGATGGTTTCAATCCAGGACACGGAAAACTATGTATTAAAGGATGGAATATGCATGAATTTATAAACTCTCCCGAAAGATTAACAGATCCAATGATCAGGAAGAATGGATCTTTAAAAAAAGTAAGTTGGGATGAGGCAATACAGTATGTTGTTGATAATTTCAAAAAGATTATGGCAGAAGATCCAGGTAATAATCGCATACTTGCATGCCTGAGTTCAGCAAAGTGTACAAATGAGGAGAATTATGTAATGCAAAAATTCGCTCGAGCTGTTTTGTACACTAATAATGTAGATCATTGTGCAAGATTATGTCATGCTTCCACTGTTGCAGGATTAGGATCAGCATTCGGTTCAGGTGCGATGACTAACTCGATAGATGAAATTGCTGATGCAGATGTGATTTATATAACTGGGTCGAATACTAACGAACAACATCCATTGATAGGTACTCAGATTTTAGAAGCTCTCGATAAAGGTGCGAAATTGGTAGTGGCAGATCCTAGAACGATCCCATTATCAGAGTTAGCTGTTGAACATGGAGGAATTGCAATGACACATAGACCTGGAACAGATGTAGCTCTATTGAATGCAATAATGAATTATATAATAAGTAATGATCTTTATGACAAAAATTTTGTTGAAAACTACTGTGAAAATTTCGAAGGGCTTAAAAAAGTCGTTTCAGAGATGACTCCAGCTAAAGCAGCTAAAATTTGTGGTGTTAACGAAAAAGATATAATTGAAGCAGCTAAAATTATTGCAGATGCTAAAGCTTGTTCTTTAATATACTCAATGGGAATAACGCAACATTCAACTGGTACGGATAACGTTAAATCATGTGCTAATCTTCAAATGCTCTGTGGTAATGTGGGTAAATGGGCAACTGGTGTAAATCCACTACGAGGACAGCAGAATGTACAAGGAGCATGCGATTTAGGTGCTCTTGCTAATGTCTTTTCAAGTTATCAAAAAGTTGTTGAAGCCGACAAGCGAGAAAAAATGGCTAAAATCTGGGGAATTGATGCATCTAAAATGGATGATAAAGTTGGTCTTACTGTTGTAGAAATGATGAATGCTGCTGTAGATGGAACTCTAAAATGTTTATGGGTTATGGGTGAAAATCCCATGGTAAGCGATCCAGATATTAATCATGTAAGAAAAGGGCTTAAAAAAGTATTTCTCGTTGTCCAAGATATATTTATGACACCAACTGCAGAATTAGCTGACGTTATTCTGCCAGCGGCTTCATTTGCTGAGACAGAAGGAACATTTACTAATACAGAAAGAAGAGTCCAGATGGTAAGGAAAGCTATAGAACCAATTGGAAATACAAAACCTGATTGGGAAATTGTTGGACTTATTGCTAAAGCAATGGGATATAATGGGTTAATTTATTCACATCCTAAAGAAATCATGGATGAAATTAATAAAACGACACCAATTTACGGCGGAATAACATGGGATCGATTAGAGAAAAATGAAAATGGGTTTCAATGGCCTTGTCCAAATCCATCTCATCCAGGGACTATATATCTACATAAAGGTGGTGCTTTTAGTCGGGGAAAAGGTTTTTTTAACGAATGTCCATTTATAGAACCAGCTGAGCTCCCTGATGATGAATATCCATTAATACTTTCAACAGGAAGAATATTGTGGCATTTCCATACAGGAACAATGAGCAGAAGATCTCCTACACTTAATGCACGAGTTCGTGAAGGTTATGTAGAAATAAGCAAAGAAGATGCGAATGATTTAGGAATCCTTGATGGAGAAAAAGTTAAAGTTAAATCTAGACGTGGCGAGATTGCAACTAAAGCAAAAATTACACATCGCGTTAAAAAGGGCTTAATATTTATTCCTTTTCACTTTAAAGAAGCAGCAGCTAATGTTCTGACAAATCCTGCATTAGATCCTATCGCAAAAATACCAGAATATAAGGTTTGTGCTGCTAGAATAGAAAAATTATAACCTTTTTTTTACTTTTTTTTTTACTTTTTTAATAACTACGCACTTTAAGCAACGGATATTTTTATTAAAAGATATTTTTTGAATATACATTTTTGTAGAATAATAATTTCTAGCAATATTTGATCTTTCTTTTTCACAATTTGATAATATCACATAGTAATTTGATCATGTCCTTTAAAAAAGGAGAATAAGTTAAAATAAAATTGACTTTTCCTTTGAGAAAAGCTCAAATATAAACCTTTTCTTTTTCTGAATAATGATTAATTAAATTTAAATTGAGTATAATATAAATAGAATTATCGATTTTTAATCGAATGATTCTTTAATGAATCTTTATTCACATAAAAAAAAAAACAACTAGGTAAAAAAAAATGGTTGACATTACAGAAACTTTGGATGTTTCGGGCGAGGTTTGCCCTTATCCAGACGTAAAAAGTAAAAGAAAAGTTAAGAAAATGAATTCAGGAGAAGTTCTCGAGATTCTTGTCGATTATCCTCTCTCAGCTGAGAGGATTCCTGAGACAATGGAATCTTTAGGCCACAAAGTACTTTCTAACGAAAAAACAGGTACTTCGGCGTGGAGAATCCTGATTCAAATAAAATAAGGTGAAAAAATAAATGGAATTTATGTATGCTTTAATAGGTGGACTTATAGTTGGAGTCCTATTTGGTTTCGTGTTGCAACGTGGAAGATTCTGTATGAATTCTGCCTTCAGAGACATAATCCTATTGAAAGAATTTAAATTAGCAAAAGCAGTAGTTATCGCGTTGATAACTCTAATGATCGGTTTCGCTATATTTGCTTTCGCTGGAGTAATTCAGTTAGCTCCAAAACCTTTAAAAATATGGGGTGCGGTTGTCGGAGGTCTAGTATTTGGTATTGGAATGGTTCTTGCAGCGGGATGTGCTAGCGGAACTACATATCGAGTAGGAGAAGGTATGGTGGGATCTCTCGTAGCTGGTTTTGGATTAACACTCGGAGCTTTAATGACTGGATTTGGCGTTTTATCTGATGCAAAAGTATTTTTGCAAAAGACAGTCATTGGAGAAGGTCCAGCACTTACGCTTTTTGGAGAATTTGGAGCATTAACCCCGATTTTTATGCTTATCTTAGGAATTGTTGGTGCTGTATTAACATTTTATTTCTGGGGATTACCTGTGCTTAAAAAGAAAATGGAAGCAAAAGAACCCTTAGTGAAATTTGACAACGCAGTTGAATCTATCTTTAAAAAAGCTTATCCTTGGTGGGTAACTGGAATCGTTATTGGAATAATCGGAACTGTTGCGTATATCGTTAGTAACGGAGTACTAGGTATTACTGGAGGATGGATGGATTTAAGTTTGTGGCTTACTACAGGAGATGTTGTTGCGTGGGCTGGTTTTATAATTCTTGGTGCTATCATTGGATCTTTCATTAGTGCTTATATCGGTGGCGAATTTAAAATTAGAGTTCCAAAAGATGGATTAACATTATTAAAACAATTGATTGGCGGAATTTTAATGGGTTTTGGCGCTGTAACAGCGATGGGATGTAACATTACTAACATTTTAGGTGGTGTTCCACAGCTTTCATTACATAGTATTATTACAGGAGCTTGTATAATGTTTGGCTCTTGGATAATGGCTTATCTTCTCTTCATGAGAGGAGACAAAGAATAAGATTTGGAGTTGACGAAAAAAAATGGCTCGATTAGGAATTCTTTTCTTTGATGGACCGTACCAAGCGCAAGCTGCTGAAACGGTTGTTAAGATATCCAACGCGGCATTAGATAAAGGAACTGATGTACGCATCTTTTGCTATATGGATGCCGTTAACGCTGTCTTAGGAAACCAGAAGAAAATTGAAGGTATCTTTAACATCGAAGAAGGATTTAGAGAGATTTTAAATAAAGGAGCCACCGTTAGATTATGTAATCTATGTCTTTTAGTCAGAGGCACTATGAAAAACTGTTTGACAAAGGAATGCGGCGACGTAAAGCGAGCAGGAACGCCTGATCTCGCGAAGATTATAGAAGAAACAGATAAACTTATAGTAATTTGTTAAGGTGATAAAAAATGGCAGAAGAGAAAAATGTAGTTATCCTTTTACGGCAACCACCTCATGGAACGCTTTATCCTGTCGAAGGATTGAGAATGACGGTTGCTGTTAGTGCTGACTTTGACCCAATTACTATTGCAATCAACGAAGCTGTATATACCTTTACTAAGGACGTCGATAAGACGATGTATGCCTCGCACATCGAGTTCATAAAAAATATCGATTTAGATATTTTTGTTGACAAAAAATCGCTTGATGAGCTTGGTCTTACAAAGGACGACCTTATAGACGATGTTGAAATCAAAGAACATGGAGAAATATTAAAAATGATTGCGGATTCAACCGTAACCATACCATTTTAGGAGGATTGAAAAAAGATGGGTAAAAAAGTGTTGTATTTTATTACAAGTGAAGATATTGCTGGTGTAGAGCTTGCTTCAGAACATACTGGAGAGGACGCAGTAACAATTCTTTTGCTTCAAAACGCTGTCTATTTTGCAAACAAAACTAATAAAATGGTTTCAAATGCTCTTGATAAAAACGTTACTATTGTTGCAAATAAAGAAGACGTAGAAGTACGTGGAATTAATAACTTCATATCTGATAAAATTAAATTAATTGCTTACGATGAAGTAGTCGATTTAATTTTTGCGAACGATACCATTATCAATATGTAATATGTAGTAGAGGAAATTTAGGAGATTTAATTAATATTATTTTTTTTTTTCTATTTTTAATAAAATAAATTGATTCCCAAGGCTGTTTATATAATGAACTTATCAATATTCAAAATTCAATCTATTATATAATTATCTAAGTGAAATTTTTCAGAATTATTACTTAAAACCTAAATTCTTATAATTTTTACTTCGTATTTTCAATTATGAGTATGAAAAAAGTGAGCTCAGATCTTATTAGGTTAGCCCATGGAGCTGGTGGAGTGTTACAAGAAGAACTTATCAATTTTATTACGAAAAATATTACTTATAAAAACGTTAATAAAGGAATAGGGGTTGCGGAGTTGGACGATGGGGCCACGATCCCTTTAGAGGAATACGAGCGCGAAATTGTGATTACTGCCGATGGGCATACTGTTTATCCGTTATTTTTTCCAGGGGGTAATTTGGGTAAATTGAGCGTTTGCGGTACCGTGAACGATTTGATAATGATGGGCGCTCAACCAATAGCGTTAACTTCAATTTTAATCATTGAAGAAGGTTTTAAATTTGAAAAGTTGGAAAAAATAGTAAATTCGTTTAATTTTACTTCAAAAGAAGCAAACATTGCGATTATAGCTGGAGATACTAAAATAATGCCTAAGGGAACTCTGAACGAGATGATAATGGCAACTACCGGGATTGGAATCAAAGATAAAAATATAAAAGTTTTAGATAGTAACTTAAAACCCGGCGATAAAATTATCGTAACTGGGAGTATAGGAGACCACGGTACGGCGTTAATCGGCAGTCGAGAAGGATTAAATATATCAAGCGATTTGGAATCAGATGTTGGGTTTTTACTCGAAATTTATAACGTTCTTAAACAAGATATTAGTAATAATTATATTCACGCCATGAAGGACCCAACGAGAGGAGGGATAGCAGGAGCACTGAACGATTGGGCAAATAAATCAGATATAAGTGTTGTTTTAGAAGAAGAAAAGATTCCAATTAAAAAGCAAGTTAACGCAATCTGTGAAATGTTAGGGTTAGACCCTTTTACTATTGCTTGCGAAGGAAGAGCTCTCATGTCAGTAGACCCTATTAGAGCTGAAGAAATTTTATATAAAATAAAATCAACTTCAATGGGAAAAGACGCCGAGATAATAGGTATAGTTAAGGCAGACAATCCTAAAAGAGTACTTCTGAACACGATAGTAGGGGGGACCCGGTTCGTTGATATGCCTTTAGGGGAGCCAATACCGAGAATTTGTTAAGATATTTATAGAAATTGAAATTTAAATCGTAAATAAAATAAACCATAACAATTTGAGAAAAATATGGATATAAGAAAGGAAGAATATCAAAAAGTTCTTGATAAATTTCCAGATGTTATTTCTGTTTGCGGAGATAATTTTCTTTTGCATTTTGAAATCAATACTGAAATTTTGCTAGAAGTTGATTTTAGAAAATATCCAAAAAAAATGAAAGCTTATTTAATTAATAATAAAAGAGATAAATTCAAACTCAGTAGGATCGTCTCCTCATTACGGTATTGGAAAGGACATTCAGCAGTCTCAGTTTTAGAAATAATAGATGAAATTCTTTTATTAATTGATAATATACAATTGAATCAAATTATGATTAAAAAAGATTTTCTTGAGGGATTAGTTGATATGTGTCAAAAGGGTCATCCCAAAAAAATGAAAGGGGTATTGGGAGTCCATAAAGGAGTTGTATCTGAATATATTATATCATCAAGAGCTTGTAATGATAGTATAAAAGATTTTAAGTTAATCAGGGCAACATGTAGTATTCCATTAGACTTCTCATATGAGGGAACTTTCATATCACGCCCATCAGGCAGTCTCTCAACTAATGAGAAATTAAACCAGATTTTTAAAAAACGGAGATTTACTATGCTTTTGGCACATCCTTATAATATTTCTGATAACATAAAGTGTTTTGATACTTCTGGTCAAATTTTAGACCATATTATTATTGATTAAAATAGAGTGAAAATTATGGAAATTTTTGATAACCAAGATTTTCAAAGAAGATTAAACTGAATTTAAAAAAAAATGAGTAAACCAAAATGGATATACCAGGAATTAAAATTTTAAGAAGTAAAGAATTCACAGATAAAATAATTAAATCAATAAATAGAACTGTAAAGGAAATAAAAAAACCAGTTAAGTTTATGCACGTGTGTGGCACTCACGAACACACTCTTTCGAAATATGGGCTAAGACCGTTGTTACCTAAAGAGATTGAGATCCTTTCCGGCCCGGGGTGCCCTGTCTGCGTATGCCCCGCTGCAGATATCGACAAGGCAATTGAGCTTGGGAAACGAGACGACACTATAATAACTACTTTTGGGGACATGATACGCGTCCCAGCTTCCAACCTTTCCTTAGCAGAATTAAAAGCAATGGGAGCGGATGTAAGAATCGTATATGGCCCTCACGATGCGGTCGAAATTGCGAGAGAGAATCCCGATAAAGAAGTAATTTTTTTTGCCATTGGTTTTGAAACTACAGCCCCCCTAGTCGGTTACGAAATAAAAAGCGAACCCCCCTCTAATTTTTCGGTGATTTGCGCTCATAAGCTCATTCCCGCAGCGTTGGAACTATTAATAAGTCAATCACAACTAAGAATTGATGGTTTTATTTCGCCAGGGCATGTATCTACTATAATTGGTTTAAAACCATTTAAAATATTTTCAGACGCTTATAAAGTACCAAATGTAATCGCCGGATTTGAGCCTAACGATGTTTTGTTAGGTATTTTAATGCTACTCCAACAAATTAAGAACAAAAAGTTCGAAACTTTGAACGAATATTCGAGAGTAGTAAAACCAGAAGGAAATAAAATCGCTCAAAATGTTATCTCAGAGGTTTTTGAATCCGTTTCCTCCCCTTGGAGAGGGATTGGGAGAATTCTTGATGGGGGTTTAGCAATACGAGATAAGTACGAAAAATTTGATGCTGATAAAAAATTCGATATTAAAATTGAAAAGTCGCAAGATATCCCACCGGGATGTTCGTGCCATTTAATAATGGTAGGTAAACTATATCCAAACGAGTGCGAGCTCTTTGGCGAAGTGTGTACTCCACTCAATCCTATTGGCCCATGTATGGTTTCTCAAGAGGGTACATGTGCAATATTTTATAATTATCATAGATAGCTTAGATTAAACCTAAAATTTAATGTAAAAGATAAAAACTACAAAATATTTCATTGAACGATCAAAGAACTGTAGAAATTAATATCACAGGTATAGTTCAAGGTGTAGGCTTCAGACCGTTTTTGTATAATCTAGCTCGATCCTTAAACCTAACTGGATTTATATTAAACCGAGGGAATGCGGGAGTTCGATTAGTTTTGCAAGGTTTATCTCAATTGATTGACCAATTTTTCGAAGAAGTTAATCTTAAAAAGCCAAAAATTTCATTTATTGAAAAAATTGAGTATAAGGATTTAGATCCCAAAATACACTATAATAACCTTGAAATAAGAAAGAGTGAGCAAGGACGAGGAATTAGTTTAACTCTTCCACCAGATATTGCAATTTGCGACGATTGTTTAATAGACATGAATAATCCCAAACTACCGAAGTATTACAACTATCCATTCATAGCGTGCGCCGTTTGCGGACCGAGATTTACAACGGTTAAGGATTTACCATACGATAGAGAGCGAAGTACGATGGTAAATTTTCCTTTCTGTAATAAAGCAGAACCAGAATCTTGCATACAAGAATATTCGAATTTTAATAATAAGAGATTTCACGCTCAAACATTTGCTTGTTCTGTTTGCGGTCCTAATTATCAGCTTTACGATAAAGGAAAAAACTCTATTAAAACAGATTCGATTGACGAGATATTAAAGATAACTACAAAAAGGATAAAACAAGGAGAAGTTGCGGCAATCAAGGGAATAGGTGGAGTCCATTTAGTTTGCCTTGCTAACGACGATAAAATAATTCTAGAGCTACGCAGGAGGAAAGGGAAGAGAAAACATAAACCTTTTGCTTTAATGGTTCCAAATTTAGAAATTATTGAGGATTACTTTAGCATTTCAGAAAGAGAAAGGGAACTTTTATCTTCTTTTCGCAGACCAATTGTGGTTTTAGAGAAAAATAAAAACTTTAATAAATCTGACATAAGCGAATTCGTGGCTCCCGGTTTAAACAACATCGGAATTATGCTTCCATATTCAGGTATTCATTATTTACTTTTTGACCATATTGGAAAACAGCCATTAATTTATACAAGTGGGAACAAATCGAATATTCCTATGGCACTTGAAAACGAAAAGATATTTGATCAACTCAACAATTTAGCCGATTTCTTTCTACTTCATAATAGACCCATATACCAACGAGCAGACGATAGTGTGCTAAGAGTTCATAACTACAAAGTGAAGCTGATTAGAAGGTCGCGAGGTTATGTACCAGAATATTTACCATTACATTTTGAAGTTAAAATCCCAAGTGCTATAGCTACAGGTCCAGAATTAGCAGTGACAGGTGCTTTATTGCGAAGAAATCGAATTTTCCAGACTCAACATATTGGAAATGTAACGCACCTTGAAACATACGATTTTTTAAAAAATGCGCTTTTTCATATGAAAAAATTGCTTCAGATAAAAGATTCTGAAATAAAATTTATCGCTTGCGACGCTCATCCAGCTTTCGTTACGACTAAGCTAGCAAAGGAGCTATCTGAACTATTAAACGTCAATTTATACCGTATCCAACACCATTACGCTCACGCTTTAAGTTTAATGGCGGAAAATAAAATTGCATTAGACGAAAAAATCGTTTGCATAAGCACAGATGGAGTTGGTTACGGCGAAGACGGGAATGTTTGGGGGGGTGAAATCTTATTAAGTTCTTATCACGGTTATACACGTCTCGGTCATTTAGAAAATCAGCCTATGATTGGAGGAGACCGATGTACTAAATATCCCGCTAGAATGACGTCTTCCATCGTCCTTAACGCTCTCGGTGTTGAAAAATCAGTAGAAGTATTCAAACAGATTGCCTTAGAAAACGATTTGGAGCATAAAAGCACGGAATTGAAAACGATTATTTCTCAATTTGAGCGCGCCGATTATCAATTTCCTAACGAAAATATCCCATTAACAAGTTCCACCGGTAGAATCTTTGACGCTATTTCATATATTCTAGGAGCTTCGAAATTAAAAAGTTATAGAGGTGAACCTGCTATGAGGCTAGAGGGTTTGGCGTCGAAAGGAAATCCAGATAAGATTAAATTAGACATTAAGTATTCGAAGAAAAATGGAATTTATCTTATCAATACTTCAGATTTAATTTTAGACGTAATAAATTTACTAGAAATTAAAGATTCCAAAAGACAAGATATTGCCGCAAAATTTCAAGTAGAAATTGGATTAGCATTTGCGAAAGTTGCGATTAAAATTGCCAAAGAAAACGATATAGAAATGATAGGATTAACTGGTGGCGTTGCTTATAACGATGCTTTTTCAAAGGCGATAAAAGAACGAATCATTAAAGGAGGATTTAGTTTCATTGAACACAATATAGTGCCACCTGGGGACGCGGGAATAAGCGTAGGTCAATTAATTGGGGGAACCTTCAAGTATAATAAAAATATTTAATAATTATTAATAAATAAAAAAAAATAAATTTAAAATGATTGCCTCAAAAGAACATAAGGAAAATTTAATTGAGTTTGCTAAAAAATTAAAATATAAAGCTCAATCATTTCCTAAGGACGAGAATGGAGAGCCTACCGAAAAGTATCTTGAATATTTAAGTTTAATGTATGATCCAGAAATAATTAAGATTATTCTCCATTTAGATGTTTTCCCAAAATCTATGTCATTATCAAAGCTTTCGAAAAAGATTGGTATGGAAAAAGCTGATATATCAGCCAAACTTGCAGAAATCTGTAAGAGAGGATTTCTAATAAAAATAGGTAATTATTACTCTTTACCAACGCCATTGTTTATTTACGACATGCCTTTTATTATAAAAGAAAATTATTCCAGAGACGAGATTGTTAAGTTTGCTCAATTAAGTAGAGAGTTTTACACTAACGATAAGTATTATAAGACATGGGAAAATAAAAGGGATGGTACGCCTCGCATGCGAGTCTTAACTGTTAGCGAGCAAGTTGAACCTGGGCACCAAATAATTCCTATTGAAGAGGTTTATAATATAATTGAAACCAATACGGATTTTGCTGTAATTCCGTGTCCTTGCCGAAAAAGAGCGGAAGTTGAAGGGATTAGAGAATGTAAGGATAAATATCCCATTCACAATTGTATTCTGCTAGGACCAAACGCTAAAGCAGTATTAGAAATGGGAGATCCAGACATAAAAGCAGCTAATAAAGAGGAGATAATAACACTTACTGAAGAGGCTGCTCAAATTGGATTAGTTCACGCTACAGATAACGATGCAACTAATTGCAATATACTCTGTGCGTGCTGCGAATGTTGTTGTGGAATGTTAAAAGGAATCACTCGATTTGACAACCCTAGGGCTATCGCCAAAGCAAATTATATCTCACTTATAGACGAAGAAAAATGTACGGGTTGCGAGACATGTTTAGAACGATGCAAATTTAACGCGATTACTATAGATGGCGTTGCTCACATAGACAGGAACAAGTGTTTAGGCTGTGGACTATGTGCTGTTACTTGTCCCAGTAATGCAATAACTATGGTAAGATTTGAAAGAGAGAACATTCCTGGAACGATTTCTTAAAAATGATTCTTAACTTCTTATCATCTTTTTAGGAAATAATACTTCAATATCAAATTATCGGATTAATAATTTTATTTAAAAATTTTAATCAGATTAAATATATTGTGGATGTGATTTAAAAAATGGGAGGATTATTCGGAGTTTTTTCAAATAAAGATTGTATTAATGATTTATTTTACGGAACAGATTATCATTCACATCTGGGAACTAAAAGAGGGGGTTTGGCTGTAAAAAACTCTGGTGGTTTTCAAAGGTTCATCAAGGATATCACGACGAGCCAATTTAGATCTAAGTTTGATAAGGATATCAAGAAAATGCATGGAAATAAAGGTATCGGAGTCATTAGTGACTACGAAGATCAACCTTTAATTATCAGTTCGCGCTTAGGTGTTTTTGCCATTTCAACAGTAGGTAAAATTAATAACATAGAAGAACTCGCAAGCGAAGCCTTACAAAATGGAACTCATTTCTCAGAAATGCATGGAGGAGAAATTAACCCTACAGAAATGGTAGCAACAATAATTAGCCAAGCTGCTACATTTGAAGAAGGTATTCAAAAGGTTCAAGCTATGATCTATGGTTCTTGTACCATTCTTATCTTAACTGATGAAGGTATATTCGCTGCGCGCGATTCGCTAGGTAGAACGCCTCTCGTTATAGGTGAAAAGCCCGGTTCTTATGCTGTTGCAATGGAAACTTGTGCGTTCCCAAACCTTGGTTATAAAATCACAAAATATCTAGGACCTGGAGAAATCGTTTTTCTAAGTGAAAAGGGTTTCGAACAAAAGGTTGCACCAGGTAATAGATTGCAGATTTGTGCTTTCTTATGGGTCTACTATGGATATCCTGCTTCCAATTATGAAGGGATAAATGTTGAATCTGTACGGTATAAATGTGGTGCTTATCTACGGAGAGAGGATGAACTGGAGATTGATCTCATAGCAGGGATCCCAGATTCTGGTACAGCTCATGGATTAGGTTATGCTAACGAAGCACATCTTCCTTATGTACGACCCTTTGTAAAGTATACGCCAACATGGCCTCGAAGTTTCATGCCTCAGGAACAATCCATTAGAGATACCGTCGCAAAGATGAAACTTATACCGATTGAAGAACTTATCACGGACAAGCGTCTTCTTTTTTGCGAGGACTCAATCGTGAGAGGCACGCAATTGAGAAGGCAAGTTGAGAGGTTGTTTGAATCGGGGGCAAAAGAAGTACACATGAGACCTGCTTGTCCTCCACTTGTTTACGGGTGTAAATTTTTAAACTTCTCTCGATCTAGTTCTGAATTAGATTTAGCAGGAAGATGGGCCATTAAAGAATTAATTGGAAAGGATCTCGAAAATCCCGTAGAGTATACCAATCCTGAGTCTGATAATTATAAAGCAATGGTTAATGTTATACGCGAAAAGTTGCATTTAACGACATTAAAATATCAGAAGCTAGAAAACCTAGTTAAAGCTATTGGATTACCTAAAGAAAAACTGTGTACCTATTGTTGGGATGGCGTAGAATAGTTATTTTTAAAAAAATACTAACTTCTATCTGATGATATAGCTCTTTCCATTTCTATTATTTTATTTACAGATTTTAGTGGATATTCCCCCGTTAGACATGCCATACACAACTGGTTTTTACTTTTTCCGATCGCACTAACAAGATCATCAATAGTTTGATATCGTAGAGAATCAGCACCAATTTTCTTTCTAATCTCTTCGACATAGTTTTCCACTCCATAAAGATTTTTGAAGCGTCCTGCGATTAATTCTGAGGTTGTAGGAAAGTCAATACCCATGTAACATGGTCTTATTACAGGAGGACAACTAATTCTTACGTTAACAGAAATCGCACCAGCTTCTCTAATCAAGTTAATAATCTTTTTTGTAGTTGTTCCTCTTACGATCGAATCATCTAGTATGATTACATTCTTACCATTGATAAAAGCTTTAATTGGGTTTAATTTTTCTTTTACAGCCGCTTCCCTATTTTTTTGTCCAGGCATTATGAAAGTGCGCCATCCCACATATCGATTCTTCATTAAGCCCTCTACATAAGGTAATTGCGCTTCTTGTGCGTAACCTACAGCAACACTTCTCCCCGAATCAGGTACTGGAACCACGATTGTGTTTTTTTTTAATTGAAGGTCATCCAATAAGGGATCATTTTTAGCCAAATTTATCCCTAATTGCAACCTTGTCTGAGCAACGGAAACTCCATCAATAATTGAATCAGGGCGAGCAAAATATACGAATTCAAACTGACATAGAGCTGTTCTTTCACTTTTCAACACCATTTCTGAATGTATGCCTTTTTGATGGCTTAAATGAACGATCTCTCCGGGTTCTACATCTCTAATAAGTTTTCCACCTAAAACATCAATACCGCAAGATTCAGAGGAAACAATGTAATGGTGTCTTTCTTCAGTTTTTAATTCGCCTATACACAAGGGTTTAAATCCCAAAGGATCTCTAATAGCGTAAATATCTCCTTCAGTTGTTAATATTAAAAGCGAATAAGATCCGTCTAAAGAACTACTTGCAGTCTTCAGAATGTTGGGCCAACCTTCATTTCTTAAAGCAATAGATGCTATCAATTGAGCTATTACTTCAGTATCTGTATTTGTGATAAAAATTCTTCCTTTATCTTCTAAGCTTTGTTTTATTTCTGCATAATTAGGTATAGTTCCATTAAAGGCTAAGGAAAATTCGATTTCATTGCTTTTGAAGTGAAATGGTTGCATGTAATCAGGAGATTCAAAGTCTTGAGCTCCAGTTGTAGCGTACCTATTATGGCCAATTCCAACATTGCCCCAGAACTTGGACAAAACTTTATCGTTTAACACATTGGAAACTAATCCTTTTTTCTTATAAGTAAAAATTCCTCTACCCGTTTTAAGAATAGAAATCCCCGTGGATTCTTGACCGCGATGTTGCTGAGAAATTAAACCGCTATATAACAATTTAGAAACAGAGTAGGCAGTATCTTTGCAAGCTATACCAAAAACCGCACATTGTTCTAAAGGTTTATCTCTCTTAAGACTGGTTTTATGCTTTAGAGCCATATTATTACTTTAATGAAGAATAAGGTTTTTAAAATCTACAATAACTACAACTAATTTAAATGATTTATAATTTTTAATAATTGGTTTAATACAATATAAACAAAGTTTAAAGAAAGTTGGTAAAAAATTAACGATAAAGATAAATACCTTGCTTTTGTTATCTTAATTGGCGGAAAAAGCTCTCGGTTCGGTTCAGATAAAGGACTCTTTAAATTTCGAGGAAAGGCTTTAATTGATTACCAACTAGAAACCCTCTCTCGCTTTAAATACGATATTTTTCTCGTTGCTAATTCAAAGCAACAAGTCCAAAATTACATCACTAATATTGATTTTAAAAAGGTAACGGGTTTTATTATTGACGATTATGACTTTATTCAAGATCAAGAATCGCGATTACCTCTGATTGGATTATATTCTGCCTTTAAAGAATTAAAAAACTTAGAATATGAAAAGATGTTCGTTCTTCCATGTGACACCCCTCTAATTAAACATGAACTAATAGATTTATTAATAACACAATGTAAAAAATTTGATTGTTGTATTCCAAAATGGAAAGAGAGTTATTTAGAACCATTATTTGCTATTTATCACGTTAATAAAGCCTACGAAACCTCGTTAAGAAATTTGCGACAAAAAGATTATAAATTGACGAATATTATCGACCAAGATTGGAAAACAAACTACATCTCAATTGAACAAGACGTTAAAAAATTAGATCCTAACCTTTTGTCCTTTAAAAATATTAACAAACTTGAAGATATTAAAATATTAGAGTCTATCTTAAACAAAACTCAATAAAAAAAAAAGAGTAGATTTTATTATTTCTTAATCTCGTGGCATAATTGAACCGATTAGTCCTAAAACGCCTCCACCAACTAGGAAATAAGTTCCTAAACCTAAAGTGCCAATATCTACAAGAATTGGATAAAAACCTCCGAAATGCTCACCTGTGGTGAGAAGCATAAAAACGAAGGTCATCATACCTAAGATCTCTGTGTAAACGAATAACAAGAACATTACTCCAATAGCCAGTGGAACAAGCGAAAAGATAAGGCCAACAATTTTAACTTTTAAACCAACCAATTGTAGTACTCCGGAAACAAGCCAAACTATAAAAAGAACCAACATAAAGTAGAAAGCTAATGCATCAGCGCCAGGATCCACTCCAATTATATCAGGAAGATTCATAGCGAATCCTATACCAGAGCCTACATAACCAGGGGCAACTAAGAAAACAGCAAATACATAAGTTCCCAAGATAGTTAGGAGCGCTCCTAATATTAGTAAAATTTTACCTACTGCCAAATTTTATCACTAAAAGTTATTTTTTATTTTTTGTAAAAGAAGTTCGTTAATTTATATTTATATCTTTTCACTCTTAAAAAAATTTAGTATGTGAATGACTTTTTAGTCCAGTTTTTAAGTTTTTTATTAAATTCTATTTCCATTTATTTAAAATCATAGATGCATCCTAATTTTTGGCTTATGAATTCAAAATTCACATCTTATTTTTAATTAAAACGATCTTTTAATACCGATAATCCAATTCTCATATTAACTTAAATTAAATAATAAATCTTTATAAAAATCATAGATTTTTAATACTAATATTACAATTTCAATTTATTTATCAATTTAAGATTAATCAAAACTTAACTTATAACTTAGGAAATTTACGATGAGCGATTTAATAATAAAAAATGGCTTAGTTTACGACCCTTTGAACGATATCGACGGCGAGAAGAAGGATATCTACGTCAAAGATGGCGTGGTTGTTAATAAAGTTAATGGAGACGCCAAAGTTATCGATGCCACGGGCATGATAATTATGCCGGGAGGAGTTGATATTCATTCACACATCGCCGGGGCAAAAGTTAATGCTGGACGAACATTACGACCGGAAGATAAAGTGCCAGAAAGTAACGAGAAAAAAACTAAAATAAGGCGATCTGGCACAGGATTTAGCGTACCAAGTACATGGGCTACGGGTTATAGATACGCCACGTTAGGATATACGACCGTATGTGAACCTGCTATGCCTTTATTGGAAGCTCGACATACTCACGAAGAGTTTTTAGAAACTCCTATTATCGATAAACTCGCAATGCCAATCCTTGGAAATAACTGGTATGTCCTCAAATTTGTAAGGGAGAAAGATATCGAAAAGTTAGCAGCGTACGTAAACTGGATTATGAAAGTTACGAAAGGTTATGCGATTAAAATAGTCAATCCAGGAGGTGTAGAAAATTGGGCTTGGGGTAAGAATTGCGATAGCGTAGACTCTCCAGTTTTGCATTGGGATGTTACACCAAGGCATATTGTCGAAAGTTTAGCAAAAGCAAACGAATTATTAGGATTACCACATTCAATTCATGTCCATTGTAATAATTTAGGTCACCCTGGAAATTACGAGCATTCAATAGAAACCTTTAAAATTTGCGAAGGAATCGAACCCTATGGTGAAAGAGAAAGATCACTTCATGTTACCCACTGCCAATTCAATGCGTATGCCGGCACAAATTGGGGTGATTTTGAATCAGGAGCATCCCAAATAGCAGAGTATGTCAATTCGCACAAACACATGTCTTTGGATGCCGGCCAAGTTGTTTTTACAAAATACGCTACGACAACGATGACGGGCGACGGTCCTTGGGAACACGCTCTCCACCATCTCGGAGGGATGAGTCCTTGGGGCGCAAAACCAGGTATGAAATGGATAAACGGTCAAGTCGAAGGGGAGTCAGGATCGGGAGTAGTACCCTATTTCTTCTCTCCGAAAACGGGAGTAAACGCCGTCCAATGGGCAATTGCCCTCGAGTTAATGCTCTTAATCAAAGATCCTTGGCAGATTAGCCACACGACAGACCATCCCAACGGAGCGCCATTTACGACTTATCCTATTGTATTCAAATGGTTAATGGATCGCAAATCCCGAAAAGATATGCTAGAGAATGTTGTCTCAAAGAAAGCAAGTACAGCGTCAACGCTTCCAGATTTAGACCGAGAATACACTCTAAATGAGTTGTGCATCGTCACGAGAGCAGGAAACGCAAAAACCTTAGGGTTAAAAGATCGAGGTCATCTTGGCGTTGGTGCAATCGGTGATGTGGCGATTTATAAATTAGATCCTGAAAAGATGGATGGACATTCAATTGAGAAAGCGTTTTCGAGAGCAGCGTATACGATAAAAGAAGGTCAAATAGTGGTAAAAAACGGAGAAATCATGGCAACACCTATGGGAACATTAATTCGCGCTGAAGGGAAAATTAAGGAAAGCGTTCACGAAGATATGATGGAAGACGTGAAAGCTTCTTGGCGGGACCACTACAGCATTAATTTTAACAATTACGCGGTACAAGACGCGTACGCTCCTAAAGAAAAGATTATTAATGGAGCTTAAACTAACTTCTTTTTTATCTTTTAATATTCAAGATAAGTCATAAATAGATTTATATTTCATAATAAACAAAGAATCTTACTTCATGTTATTATTTTTTCTTTAAAGGGGGTAACTCAAGTAAGTATGGATAATTTAGACGATTATGTCTTAAGTGTTCAGAATTATAAAGAAGGGAATTATGAATACGAGACTATAACTTCAATATTGGATGTTATAAAAGCTATAGAAAGCGGAAAGAAATTCGTTTTCCTTGAGGTTGGTGCTATATCATTAATTATAGTTGGATTCGTCTTTTTTATTTTAGTATTGATACTAACAACAATTTTTTATTATTTTATGTATATATCTCTGGGTTTTATTCTATTTACTTTCTTTTTTTTTCTTCTACTTTTCGGAATTTTTGCTATTCCAATTCTTAAAATATTTATAATTCCAGGGTTTCTGATGTTACGCACCCCCTTTATAGTTTTAGGCGCAGAAGGAATTGTATATAAATTGAAGACTGGTGGTATTAAAGGATTTAATTGGGAAGAGATTAGTATGGATGTTGTTGAGGAAACATCGGACCTGAAGTTAAATTCTATGAGTTCATTTCAAATTTACTTCTCAATGCCAAATAGTGATTTTTTCAATTTTGGTGCAGGGGACTATTCATTGAAAGAATTTCCAGATATAAAGCAAATTGGATGCGGTAAAGCTAAAGCTCTATTTTTATTTACATTTGTGAATTATTATAATTATGGAAAAAAGGGATCGTTTGAAGCACAAAATTTTTAAATTAATAGAGTTGTAAAAAATATGGTAAATAGTAATTCTTTAGATGAATTTAAAGAGGTATATTACAAATATAAAAAAGGAAAATATACTTTTGGTAAATATGGGACAGGAGACCAAATTCAAAAGGCGTTCTTGGATGGAAAAATCTTTGTGTTAAGGGGAAGTGATAAGATTTCTATCATTTGTATACTTATTATGTTAATTCTAGTTGTATCTTCGACTTTATACGTCGGTTTAGATGATGAATATATTATAATCGTTTTAACATCACACGTAATCTCATCTTCTATTGTTGGTATTAGTGTAATTTTTATTCATATTATTTTAAAAAGGAGATTTATCGTTATAGGTCCTTCAGGAGTCTATTATCGGAAAATCATTAAAACAGGCTACTTTCAATGGAGAGATGTGACCATTGCTGAAGGAACTATCCATACTACAAGAGGAGGAGGATATATGAGACCACCAATGACAACCACCCAAATAACAATCATCTTGCCTAATGAAGAAAAAATTCGTTTCGAGTCAGGACCTTACGGAAACAAAGAATTTGTGAGAAAAGTCAAACGAGTAATGTTTTTACGCCTTTTTCAAATTTATTCTAAGCTTGCAAAGGATACTATTGAAGCAAGGAGGACACAATATTAGATTTCAAAACAAGCAACTGATATTTTTGAACTATTTTTTTCCATACATTTTTATGAAGTGTTTATATATAACTAAAGCAATACTATATAATAGAAATGTATAAAAAGACAGAACCAAGAGATTATATCTGGGTAATTCCGTTAGTGGCGGGGGTTTTTGCAATAATTGCAATTTTATCCCCAACAGCTAATTTTAGTTATGAGGGTGTAACTTGGGCTTGGTGGATGTGGGACTTTACGACGATGGGTGTAGTGGGTTATGAGTCCATTAATTTATTCATTTCTGAGGTGGATTTTATTATACCTTCGATAATTGCTACTAGCGTTGTATTGCTTAGTGCGGTTAATTTATTGATACTTTCTATTAAAACAAGAAGGAGAAACTTAAGTATCAAGGGTTTTGAAGTAATGTCAATTATCAGCGCTGTTTTATCGATTGGTATAATGATCTATTACATTATTGCTATGGATATCGCATTTTACGATGGATTAACAATAGAAGGTACCATATTTCCAACAGGGTATCATTTTTGGGAAGTATTTAACCCAGGTTTTGGTATTATTTTGCCTTTTTTGAGTGCAATTTTATCTTTTGTAGGAGTTGGGGTATTTCGATATTATTTAAAACGAAAAGAGGATATTATTCCACTTAAAACTGATACTATTAAAGAATATTTTCCAGTATCAAAAACAATAGGAAGTCTAAACTATTGTCCTGAATGTGGATTTAAAATTCTACAGAATTTTGACGCGAAATTTTGCACTAATTGTGGCTTTAAATTTTGAAATTCTATATCCAAAAATATTATCTTACACTATAATCTTTACATCTAATAACTTAAAAAACTAAATAAGAGAAAAGATTTAAATAACAAAAAATTAATAGTTATGGTAAAGTAAGACAAAAGTAGGACACAACTTTTGAATCAAAATTTAAATAGTACGAATTAAATAAAAAAAATAAAATAGGGAAATAAAACCATGACTCCTGCACCGCCCTGGATTTTTGTCTTTTGGTAGTGCGTAAAGCACTCATCTAATACTCCCCCTATTTTATTTCTGACCTTCTTATTAGGTCTTGGTCGCAGGAGTCTCCCTTTTCACATTGAAACTTCTTAAAGTCATTCTTTTTTAGATTTTAATTCAGAACTTTTTGATCTCGATCAATTATCAGAAAACACTTTTTAACTATTTTAACGCTTAATCTTAAAGAGATATAAAGATTTATTAGACAAATATTAAGAATTTGTGCTAAAATTTATATTATAAAGGCTCTTTTTTAAGCAATAAAGCTATTTCGAAAATATAATTTCATAATTATTGAATAAACGTCAAGTTCAATGAAAGGGTTAAAGAAAAGGCGGGAGTTTAAAACTTCGCTTGAAGACTTGTTAAAAGATATTATGGATAATATTGAAGGTGTGAAAGCAGCGCAACTAACTGCAGATACTGGTCAACCACTCGCCTCTATACTACCAACAAGTGCAGATGACATGCGATTAGCAGCCATGACTGCGGCACATTGTTCATTGAGTGAACGTGCTATTGGAGAAATGGGTCTTGGCGAATTTGAACAATCGTACATAAAAGGAAGTAAGGGATACATATTGATTTTACATGCCGGGGAAGATAAAGTTTTAAGTGTATCTACTACAAAAGACGTTAAACTCGCGCCAATCCTATACAAGCATTACAAACAACTAGAAGATGGCGACGAAATAGTAAGTAGTACGCCCCCTGTTTAACGCCAATATTTCGTATAGTTAGGTCCTTAACCCTAATTCTTCTGGTGTTAAGTTATGAAATTTTTCATATCCAGGTAGAGTCATTCTTGTAAAAAATAGATATTTTAAATTATCCAAAAAATTATGCTTCTTTGGAAATTCGGAGTATCCCTCGTTAAATATTTGCTCCCGAAAATTTTCTGTGAAGTGGCCTGTACTAAAAAATCTCCTTAAGAAAAGGAGTTTTCGAAAGATTCCTATTAATTTAGCACTGAATGGAGTTACTTGGCTTCTATGTTGAGACAATGCTTCAACGACGATTTGGATATCTTTCCATCTGCATTTTAATTTGAAATTGGGTTTGAAAGAGTAGTAATAAAAAACGCGTGTAGGTAACTCGTTTTTGTTTAGTTTCTTAAGAGCAAAGAAAGGCAATCTACCAGCGTTTATGTGATCTGGATGATAATCAAGAGCATACCAAGGGTCTGGTGCAAATAAAATATCAGGTTTTTCAGTACGAATTATGTCAACAACTTTATTCAATGCCGATTTATTTATTGGAAGGTAACCATCGATATATCCTACTTTTAAAACTCGAACATGGTTTTTAGTGTATTTAGCGTACACATTATTTGCGTTTTCTAATTCTCTAGTTCGAATTCTTTTTAATCGAGCCCCCTTGAATTCTATGCGATGCGTTCCAAATTCACAATTAGTCATCAACACTTCTACAACTTCATTTCCTAACCTTAACGATTCTAGAAATGTAAACGGCACGCCAAATTCGATGTCGTCGATATGTGGAGTAAAAAATAGAATTTTAAATCGCTTCATATTCTTAAAAAAAATAAATTATAATTATAACTTTTTATCTTCGATATCGATACCTAGTTCTCTTAACCGTTCGCGTATTACATCGCTTAGGTCGTAGAGTTTTTTATCTCTTAACTTAGCGCGTATTTCGATTATTAAATTAACGAGACTTTTGATGAGTTTATCTTTCTCATCCATGCTTTTAAACGAGAAAGGTGTCATTTTAGCGTTTAAAGATGGAAAAATTCCGAAAATCTTTTCATTAAATTCTATAAATTTGAAAAATCGATCCTTAAATTCTTGGTTTATTTTCAAGCCATCTTGTAGTATAGCTTTGTTAATTTCTCTAAATAACGTCAATAACTCTGCCAAGGCTACAGGAGTGTCAAAATCGTCTTCCATAGCGTCAATAATTTTGTTTTCTGCATTTTCGATTTTTGCAATTAACTCGTTAAGTTGCTTTGATTTCGATTCAGCAAATTCAGCATCGTTCACTTTTTTAATCGTGTTTATTAATCGGTTATAAGTATTTTTAGCTTGCTCCATGCTTTCAATAGTATAATTATTTGAACTTCGATAATGACTCGATATCAAATACCAACGAATAACCATTGGGTCATATTGCTTGGCAATATCTGCTACTGTGAAAATGTTTCCGAGACTTTTAGACATTTTTTCATCTTTTACATTAACATAACCGTTATGAAGGAAATAATTCGCAATTTTTTTACCAGTGTAAGACTCAGACTGCGCGATTTCGTTCCTGTGGTGTGGAAATTTCAAGTCTTGACCGCCCCCGTGTATGTCAATTGTTTCTCCTAAAAAGTTCAAGATCATAGCAGAACATTCAATGTGCCATCCAGGACGCCCCTCACCCCAGGGGCTTTCCCAAAAAGGCTCTCCTTCTTTCATCTTTTTCCACAACGCAAAATCTCGACTATCTAACTTATCTTCTCCAAATGCAGTATCTTGATCCACTACATAATCTTCTTCTTCGCTTTCCTTTCCTTCATCTTTACTCTTTTGAAGAATAGAACTATATCCAGGAAACGATTTAACTGAGAAGTATACGGACCCATTTTTCTCGTAAGCGTGTCCCTTAGAAATTAATTCTTTAATAAAATTAATTATAAAATCTATTACTTCGGTTGCGCGTGGATTTCGCGTATCATGCTCGACATTGAGCATTTCCATGATTTCCTCATATTCAGCGATATAATGATCGCTTAAAGTCCTGAAATCGATGTTTCTCTCTTTAGAACTCTTAATTATTTTATCGTCAATATCAGTATAATTTTTTACTATATTAACTTTATAGCCCTTAAACTTTAAATACCTGTGAATTAAATCAAAAGCGACTGCGGACTTTGCGTGACCAAGGTGAGGCGAACCATATACTGTAACGCCACAAACATACATCTTGACTTTTCCGGGTTCGATTGGCTTAAATTCTTCCTTTTTAAACGTTAAGCTATTATAAACTTTCATGATAATTTTTACACCTTAAAAGAGCGTACTATTAGCGATAAGATGGGTATAAGAGCCAGCGATGGGATTTGCACCCATGATGCTGAAAGCAACGGCTCTGCAGGCCGCCTCCTTACTACTCCCGCAACCAAGATAAATCTTGGTCATCTCGGATACGCTGGCAAATTTTTATTTTTTATTTATTTTTTTTAAAAATCAATGTTTATTAATTTTAAAAAGTAAATTATGCTAAAAATTTTGTTGTTAATGTGATAAAAATGTTTGTTCTAACTCTTTAATTCTATTCATTAAAACTAGAAATAATATAAAAAAATTTAGATCAAATTGGCTATTTAAAACATTTTCCACAACATTGACCATTTAAATTTGAATTTAAACTACAACTATCGAAATTAAAATCAAATGGCAAAACAAAATCATTCGTAACATCGGTTATTATGTCCACATAAACCGAAGAGACGTTAGAATTCTTTCTAAAGTGATTATTAACCATCTCATCAATATTAGCTAGTTTAGTACCTATTACAAGAACACTGAGATTATAAGTGCCACTTAATCGAAATGCGTTTAGCATGTAAGGACAGTGTTTAACTAATTCTATGGTTTTGTTTGGTTCTAAAGATTGAATTTCAACTCGTGCAAGGATTAAATCCATGGTTTTAACATTTATACCCGCTTGAAATTTTAAGACTCCCGCTTTTTCAAGCTTCCGAATCCTCATTCCGATCGTTGGTTGGCTCCGATCAACTCTTTTTGCGATTTCTGTATGAGTAAGCGTAGGCTCCTTTTGAATTATTTCAATTATATTCTTATCAATCTCGTCTATTTTAAAGACTTGACTTTCCATTATCTCCATCTTAAATTTTTAATTTTTTACTTATATTCATTAATAACGATATGCCGATATATAAATGTTACGATGGTTTATTAATAAAATATTAATTAATATTAATAAATCATTAAAAATATCTTTAAAAGCGATTAAAATCAATATACCTAAAATACGATAGGATATTATTAAATGAGTGAAAGTAAAATAGAGTTTATTGAGTTTTTAAGAGTTTTAGCAGATCAGACTCGATTAGATATACTAGATTTATTGCGATATGAGAAAAAGACTTCTTCTGAAATTCAAACAGCCTTAGACAAGTCTCAATCTACAATTTCTCAACACTTAAAGGCTCTAAGTAACAAAAATCTCATTATTTTTGATAAAAATAATAATGTTAAGTCCTATAAAATTAAGGATCCAAATATCTTTAAGCTCTTAGAAGAAATTAAATCTTTTGTTGTAAAAATTAATCAAGAAAAACTCAAAGACTTGAGAGATTTAGACGTAATAGATACGTTATCGTGATTAATCGATTTTTAATCCCTTATTTAAATGAATACAGCGATGAGAGAAAACACAACAATTAACGCAAAAAAAGTATTAATCATGGGGTTAGATAATTCCGGTAAAACATCTATCGTATTATGTTTGAGGGGTGTGAAGAATCTTTCGTCGTTTTCCTCGCTAAATCCTACGAGAGGGTTTAAGATCAATAAATTCCAAGCATTAGGCTCAGAATATAGCATCTGGGATTTCGGTGGGCAAGAACAATTTCGAGAGGGTTATTTAAACGACTTTCAAAACCACATAAAAAAAACTAATAAGTTCATTTATGTTTTGGACATCCAAGATCAGGAGCGGTTTAATAAATCGTTAGACTACTTAGATAAAATCGTTATCCTATTAAGGAAACATAAAGTAAATATTGATTTCTCTATATTTTTACATAAATACGATCCAGATTTGGAATTCACAAATAAAGAATTTATTGATAAACTGGTTTCTGATTTAATCAGAAATATAAAAGAATTAATTCCAAACGATTTTACGTATCAAATTTACAAAACATCGATTTATACTGTTTTTCAAAAATTTGGAATATAAAAAATAAGAAAAGGAATGGATATTTTTTGATTAGCAAAGTGAAAGATTCAGAAGCATCGATAATTCGGGGTTTTTTAAACGATTATACAATATTAATAGTGATATTATTTCTTACCTATTTAACAAGTCTCTATAGTTACTTACTTTTTCATTCAATAATTGAAATAATTAGTATTGTTATTTCAGGGGGGATTTTTATTGTTGGTTGGCACTCAAGAAAATACATGAATAGCTCCTTCTTTTTGGTAGTAGGTATTTCTTTTCTTTTCATAAGTATAATTGATTTACTTCACACCTTAGCCTACTCAGGAATGGGGATTTTTCTTGAATTCGACGCGAATCTTCCAACGCAATTGTGGATTGTAGCCCGATATTGGCAAGCACTCTCCTATTTATTTGCTTCTATGGTCATAAAAAAAAAGATTAAAGCTAATTATTTATTCGTAAGCTATATCATTATAATTCTTATTTTATTAACCACCATATTTCAAGGTTTCTTCCCTGTATGTTATATCAAAGGTTCGGGGCTCACTCCTTTTAAAATAATTAGTGAATACGCAATTGATACAATTCTTTTTGTTACACTAATAGTATTATACAAGCATAAAGACGAGTTTGCTGAGAAAATATTTCTTTTAATTGTAATATCCATTATTGCCACAATGATCTCAGAATTGGCGTTTACTTTCTATATTAGTGTATTTGGCTTCTCAAATTTTATTGGTCACATTTTTAAAATAATTGCCTTTTTCTTTGTCTATAAGGCAATAATCGAATTGGGCATAGAAACTCCATTTGATTTATTATTTAGGAAGTTGAAGTTGAGCGAGGAATCTTCGATTGAAAAAGCGAACCAATTAGAACAAGCTTACTCTGAATTTAACCAAATGTTCAACGCATCTCTACCATTAAGGGTAATCAGTAATAACGGCGATATTTTGCGAGTTAATGAGACATACGCTTCTCTTTTCCACTTAACCAAAGAAGACCTTATAGGTAAAAAATGTTTTGACCTTCAATTAGGGTACGAACATCGATGTCATACAGAAATATGTTCAAGGAATCAAATTCTAGATGGAAAAGACTATTATGAATATGAATTAATCACAAAATTCGATGACGGTACTAAGATTGTTAGTCTTGTAAGATCAGTTCCTCATAGAAGTGCAAATGGTGAAGTCATTGGACTGATACAAAATTTTACTAATATTACTGAGCGTAAATTTGCGCAAGAAAAAATTGAGGATATGGCAAGGTTTCCAATGGAAAATCCTAACCCCACATTAAGAGTAAGTAACAATTATATTCTTTTAGCAAATAAAGTGAGTCAATACTTATTCTTAGTCGGAGAAGGGAGTAATATCCCTAAGTTTTTACAGGAACACATCCATAAAGCCTTTTCTGAGAACCTTAATTTAGAAATAGAGTTGAATATTAAAGATCAAATTTATTCTCTTTTCATTGTACCAATGAAAGATAGAGGATATGCAAATATATACGGTATGAATATTACAGCTCGGAAAGAAGCTGAAAAAAGCTTGGAACGCTTTGTTTCAACGGTATCGCATGAATTAAGAACCCCAATTTCGGTTTTAATTATGTCGCTTGATTTTTTAGATAATCATTCTGAAAAAGTTACTCCAGGTATAGAAAAAAAATTGCAGGAAGGAATCAAAAGAAACATTTATCTTCTAAAAGAATTAGTTGACGATATTTTAACGTTATCAAGAATAGACGAGCGTAAATTAAAACTAAAGTGGGACGAGTATAATCCACTTAAGATTATGGGTGACATATTAACTTTAATGGAGCCTATTGGAAATGCGAAAAATATTACTTTTAGCGTAGATATAGATAAAAACATTAAATTGTATGGGGATAAAACAAAAATTGACCAAATATTTCGTATTTTTATCGATAACTCCATAAAATATTCAAAGGAGAGTAACAAAATAGAGATTAGAGCTATTAATCATTATAAAGGGAAATACAACATAGAGGAAAAAGATGGTGTTTTATTCCAGATTAAAGATTATGGAGTAGGAATTTTGGAAGAAGATTTGCCATCTATTTTTCAAAGATTTTTTAGATCTGAACAAGTAAGCAATATTCCAGGTACGGGGTTAGGATTATCTATAGCAAAAGAACTATTAAAAATTCATGGTGGCGAAGTATGGGTTCAAAGCGATTATGATAAAGGATCAACTTTTTCTATTTTTCTGCCGATAATTGAAAAAAGAATATAAACTAACTTCTCCTTATTCTATCCTAATAGACATTTAAAACAATACAAATTCAGTCAGATTTGATTTGAAACCTCTAATTCTTATTGTTGAAGATAATGTTGATTTGTTGTACAATATAAATTTAGTGTTAGAATCGAATAATTATAAACCGATTACTGCTAAAAACGGAAAAGTAGCTCTAAAAATTCTTTCGGAACTTGAACAGATTCCTGATATTATCATTAGCGATATAATAATGCCTGAAATGAATGGTTATGAGTTTTTTAGAGTGATATCCAAAGAACCTCGATGGAATCGAATTCCTTTCGTTTTTCTTTCTGCTCGCACTACTCCTAAAGATATTAGACTTGGAAAGTTGCTAGGAGTAGACGATTATTTAACAAAGCCATTTGACGAAAAAGACTTGTTAGCTATAATATCTGGTAAAATTGCCCGTATTAATAGAGTAAATGCTTTAAACAACAAAATCGATGAAGTCTTTTCAACCATGGATATCGAAATGAAGATGTCGGCTACTAGTGACCATGGAGAATTTATATGCTTATTACTAACCTTTTGGGACGATAAGTTTGGTCCCAATTTAAATTGCTATTACCCTGAAGAAAAAGATTTTTCCATATCCTTAGACGATATTTCAAATCAATTGTTTACGGTAGCAAATTCCATTTATGGTCAAAACAAAATAACTAAGGCTGAAGGTGTTTTATTAAACATTGAAAATTTAAATAGTCGTGGATACCTTTTTTTTGATTCGTATCCTGATAAAGAAGAGAGATTTGGAGAAAAACAATATATGATTGCAATTATCGCTCCATTAATAAACTATTTTCATACTTTAAAGATTAAAGATGTATTTACTGATTTATCAGATAAGATTAAAAATAAATTGAATTGGAACATCAAAGAATATTGGAAAAGAGTTTACGATATTTTGTTGATTGAAACAATACAAATAGAATAGTATAAAAAATCTTTAACTATTTTTAATTTTATTTAGTATTTTTACCTAAAAGCGATACAATTCTGTTGAGAGATATTTTTCTCCTCCGTCAGGTAAGAGTGCAACGATATTTTCTCCTTCTACGAAATCTTTTGAAGCTTCGAAAATTGCTGCCCATGCACAGGCTCCTGCTGAAATTCCAATGAATATGCCTTCCATTCTAGCTAATTTTCTAGCCGTCTCGATGGCATCTTTGTAGTCAACCTTTATAATTTTGTCGTAAATTTTAATATTTAACACTTCGGGGATAAAACCAGCACCTATACCTTGGATTTTATGAGGACCTGGTCTCTCACCTGATAAGATCGCAGAATCCTTAGGTTCTACTGCGTAAACCTTCATTCTCGCCCCAACCCTATCTTTTAATACCTCACCGACTCCTGTTATTGTTCCACCAGTCCCTATTCCAGCAACAAACCCATCCACTTGACCGGCTAAATCGTTAAATATCTCTATAGCTGTAGTTTTTCGGTGTATATCTGGGTTAGCTAGGTTTTTAAATTGTTGAGGGATGAATACTTTTCCTTTTTCTTTAGCTATTTCTTCCGCTTTTGAAATCGATCTTTTCATACCACCTTCTTTTGGGGTTAAAACTACCTCAGCACCAAAGGCTTTTAGAATTTGGACTCTCTCGATAGTTACGCTTTCGGGCATTACTAAAGTTATTTTATATCCTTTTGACGCACACACAAGCGCTAGACCAATGCCCGTATTTCCAGAAGTAGGCTCTACTATGGTTGTATCTTTATCAATAAGACCTTCCTCTTCGGCTTTAAGTATCATGTTCATTCCAATTCTATCTTTAACGCTACCCCCAGGGTTAAAAGACTCCAATTTTACAAATACATTGGGCTTAACGCTTCCAACGATTCTGTTTAATTTCACTAAGGGCGTTTTCCCAATTGCTTCAACTATATTTTTATAATAATTTGCCATTAAATCCACCTATTTATTTTACAATCATTAAAGATTTTCCACTTTATATTCCACTACCATTTTCTCCGTAAAATATTTCGATATCGTCTTCTGTTGGTTTCGAACTATGAGGAAAATGTTTCTCCAATTCTTTGATTCTTTTATTTAAACTCGAGAAAGCGATTGAAATTGGGTCGGGAAGTTCACCGTGGCGCAAATCAATTTTTTCGATTTTTTCTCCTTTTTTCGATACAATTTTCGCAGGAACCCCTACGACTACGCAATTTGAAGGCACATCGCTAACAACCACGGAATTTGCGCCAACTCTCACGTTTTCTCCAAGAGTAATAGGTCCTAAAATCTTTGCGCCAGTACCAACAACAACATTATCACCTAAAGTGGGGTGCCTTTTTTTTTGTTCCAAATTAGTACCCCCTAAAACTACGCCTGCGTAAATCGTTACATTGTTTCCAATCTCAGTTGTTTCCCCTATAACTACTCCGGCTCCGTGGTCTATAAAGAATTCGCTACCAATCTCTGCTCCTGGATGAATTTCTACAGCAGTCAGATCTCGTGCGATACCAGAGATATATCTAGGTATGTATGGTAATCCTAATTTCCAAAAGAAATGCGCAATGCGATATAGTAATACGGCTTTAATCCCAGGATAACTTGTTAAAACTTCAATTAAGGTGCGTGCAGCGGGATCTTTATTAAACGCAGCATTCACATCCGAAACAAAGAAATTTAAGATACCTTGAAGATACTTGTTAATTTCTCTGTAATCTAAATCCTCCGTTTTAAATTCTAATTTTAGCAAACAATCTGTGCATTGGTTCCTTCCACTTATTGGTTTAAAACCTAACTTTTTACCACAAGATAAACATCTAAGAAAATCATCCGTTTCCATTAAATTATCCCTCTCATTTTTTTGGAAATTTATTTATTCTTACTTAACTAAAAAATCTGTTTTATCAAATAATTTATGTTTATGAATAATAAATTTTTAGAATAATCAAAATTTTATTAAATAGAGGTTTAAAGATGGAATTTGGATATAGTGACAAAATATTAAGAGTTAATTTATCAAATGATAAGATTAGTGTAGAACATCCGGAAGAAAAATTCTATAGGAAATATATTGGTGGAGAGGGTTTTGTTGCGTATTATCTTTTAAAAGAATTAAAACCTAACATAGATCCTCTTGGTCCCGAAAACAAGTTGGTTTTTGCTACGGGTCCTATAACGGGCGTATCTATCGCAGGAGCGGGAAGAAATAGCGTTGGTGCAAAATCGCCCTTAACAAACGGATTTGGTGAAGCTGAAGTGGGGGGATATTGGGGGCCAGAGTTGAAAAGAGCTGGTTTCGATGCAATAATTATTGAAGGAAAAGCAAAAAGTCCAATTTTTATATGGATAAAAAATGAAAACGTTGAAATAAGAGACGCTAGTCTTATCTGGGGAAAAACAACCGGCGAAGCTCAACAAATAATAAAAAACGAATTAGACGATAAACTTGTGCATATAAGTCAGATTGGCCCAGGAGGCGAGCATTTAGTGCGGTATGCTTGTGTAATAAACGATCTTCGTAGCGCTGCAGGTCGAACAGGTATGGGAGCCGTCATGGGTTCTAAAAATCTTAAAGCCGTAGTTGTGAGGGGTAATAAGAGACCTAAAGTGGCTAACAAGGAAAAGTTAAGAGAATTAAGGGATTCTTTTAGTAATAACTACTTGAAAAATTATAAAGAATATTACTCGTATGGAACTGGTGGAGGTGTAATGGAAATGTTTGCCACTATAGGGAACCTTCCAACTCGAAATTTTAAAGCAGGGGGGACTAATAGGGCAAAGACTCTAGACCCTAAAATTAACAAAGAAGAAATTAATCTAAAAATGGAAACTTGTTTTGCGTGTCCAATTAAATGCAAAAAGGTGGTACAAATTAAAGAACCGTGGGTCGTAGATCCAATATATGGTGGCCCAGAATACGAGACTCTTGCTGCTTTCGGCTCTAATTGTGGAATTTATGACTTAAAAGCTGTGTGTAAGGCTAATGAACTTTGTAATAAGTACTCAATTGATACGATCTCTACTGGTATGAACATTAGTTTTGCCATGGAGTGCTTTGAAAATAACATATTAAACGAATCCGATACAGGAGGGATAGTCTTAAAGTTCGGTAATTCCCAAGCCATGATTCAAATGATTGAAAAAATTGCTAAGCGAGAAGGTTTAGGAGATATCTTAGCTGAGGGCGTAAAAAGAGCCGCCGAAAAAATCCAAAACGGAGCGCAAGAATTCGCTATCCATGTGAAGGGTCAAGAACTTCCGATGCACGAACCACGCTTTAAGCAAGGATTGGGGTTAGGATACACGATTTCACCAACAGGAGCAGAACATATGCATAATCTCCACGATACAGCTATTGCAAGTGAAGGCTCGATTGCTAATTTTAAGACTCTTGGAATTTTAACACCACTCCAACTTGATGATTTGAGCGCAAAAAAGGTTCGAGCCTTAATATATCAGATGAATTGGTGTGCTTTAGTTAATGCTCTCGTAATGTGTTATTTTGTGCCGTGGAATCCATTTGAGCTAACAGAAGTAGTTAGAGCTGTTACTGGTTGGAATACCTCAACTTTTGAATTGATGAAAGTAGGCGAGCGAATAATGAATATGACCCGAATATTTAACTTAAGAGAAGGATTTACGAGTGATGACGATCGTTTACCAGACAGATTCTTCCAACCTCACACTTCAGGAGCTCTAGCTGAAACATCTATCGATTTAGAAAAATTTAGTGAAGCTAAAAATATCTACTACGAAATGATGGGTTGGGACAAAAATGGTGTTCCGTCAAAAATAAAATTGGACGAACTCGATATTAGTTGGGCTAATAGTTTTTGAATTATCAAATCTTATAATCTTTTCTACTCTCTAATTTTAAAAATAAAATTTATTTTAATTCCATATACAATCTTTACGAAAAAAACCTAAAATTATACTAATATATAAATAAAAAAAATTTCACTTCAGTATTTGAAGAGTAATCACCAAATTTAGAGATCATAAAAAATTTGTTCTTATAGGTTGAGAAATACGAATGATTTCCGACGATAACAAGCGCGAAAATGTTAAGACTCAATTTCAAATAATTATGGAAATTGTTAACGATTTGGTGATGATTATTGATCAAACGGAAGATTTCAAAATTGAGTTAATTAACGATTGCCCGTTATTGGAAAATTTAGGATACGCTGAAAGTGATTTGGTCGGGAATTCGTTTCTAAATATACTATTTTCGGAAGATAAAAAAAAAGCAATAAGATTTTTAAAAAAGGGGATCGATACTTTTGATAATTTTCAAGAAGTAAAGTTATTTTCAGCGAAAGATGAAATAATTTGGGTGGAAATAAAAGCAAGAAAATTTACGGACGAGGATAAAAACGAGAAAATATTAATTATTGTGAAAGATATCTCAAAACAAAAAAGAATCGAAGGAAATTTAAGAGAAACTGAAGATAGATTTAAAAAAATAACAGATACTATCCCAGAAATACGCTTTTGGAAATTATTTAATCCTAAAAAATATGAGGAGGCTTTGCAGAGCAGTTATGAAATGCTACAGATGGTAATAGAAAATATCCCACAATATATTATATGGAAGGATATTGATCAGAGTTATCTCGGATGTAACGATAATTACGCAAAATTAATTGAGATTGAACACCCTGAAAATATTATAGGAAAAACTGACGAAGAATTGCTTTTAGATAAGAACCAAATACAATTTAACAAAGAACAAGAAAGGAAAGTTATCGAATCTAATAAAGTTGTTTTTCATACTAATGAATCATGGATCCTCAGAAACGGAGAAAAGATTTGGATTGATGTAAATAGAATTCCTTTGTTAAACTCTGATGGAAATGTTGCAGGACTTTTAATTACTTTTGAAGATATTACCGAACGGAAGAACGCTGAGGAGAATTTGCGTAAACAACATGAGAGATTAGAACGAATTATGGAAACCAATCCCGCAGGAATCTTATCTGTTGATACTATCGGTCATATTATATATGTCAATTCTCAAGCTGAAAAAGTCTTACATTATCCTAAAGAAGAATTGTTAAAAAAAACATTTTTAACCACTAAATTTAAATTTTTAAACTCAGAAGGCAAACTTATTCCTAAGAATGAGCTACCTTTTCAGATTATTACGAAAACGAAAAAACCACTATTTGATTATCATGCGACTTTTAAGTCATTTACGAATGAAAATATTCTACTTTCTATCAATGGTACGCCTTTATTAAAGAATAACGGAGAAATCGAGAATATAATTTTTACAGTAGAGGATATTACTGAAAAAGAATTAGCTGAAAAAAAAATTAAAGATTCAGAAGAAAAATATAAGGACTTATTAGAGACATCAACAATTGGTATTTTAGAAATAGAGTTGGAAAATAATAGCGTTTCTTACATTAATCCAAAATTATTAGAATTTATTGGGTATCAAGATGTTGACTATGTCAACAAAAAATTGATGGATGAAATAATTCATCCAGACGATCTGCTAAAGTTGTTAAATTCAGAAGAAGGAAAGGATATCGAATTTAGAATTGTGACTAATAAAGGAAAAATAAAATGGTTACAAGGAAAAAGATTAAATCAATACGACGATAGAGATAATCTAATTAGTTTTAGATTATGGTTAGAAGACGTCACTGAAAAAAAAATGTACGAAGAATTGATTTATGAGTTAAATATTAATTTTTTAAACTACACAACGGACATTCAACAAAATATCGAATTATTGTTAAAAACTTGCTTAAAATTACTTAATGGTGACATTGTACTATACATCACTAAAAGCGATCATGAAGAAGAAGAGCAATATCGGGTAATGAGTAGTAAAGGGGACATCACAATGTATCCTTCGGGAGCGTTTACGAAAGATTTGTTTGTAAGCGAATTATTTATAGAAAATCACGACTTTACTCAGGAATTCTTTGACATTCATAAAACGAAGTATGCCAAGTCTGATCGTTATATAATTGAAAACGGTATCGAAGCTTGTTATGGTAAATTAATCCTATCTGGAAACGACTTAAATAGTTTACTCTGCGTTTTGTTTAAACAAAATCCAACTATTACCAACCAAAATAAATTGGTGCTATTTTTAATATGCGATGCTCTCGAAATAGAGCAAAGAAGGTGGGAATCTCAACAACATTTGGAAGAACAAAACCGAATGTTAAGCGAAATAAATAAATTAAAAAGCGATTTGTTTTCAAGAACTTCGCACGAATTAAAAACGCCATTAATTTCTATTAAAGGATTCACCGAGTTATTGTTAAAACTACACTCAAATAAGTTGGACAGCGATGTTATTTCGATTTTAGAGGAGATTAAGAGCGGTAGTAAGCGCCTTGAAGATTACATTAACTCACTTGTCGAAAGCTCTCAATTAGATCAAGGGTTGTTGAAAATAAAAAAAAAGAGAGAGAATCTTACATTTTTAATTAAATATTGCATTAAGCAATTATCTGGTACGGCCAAATTAAGAGAACAGAAGGTTAAACTAAATATTAAGAATAATATATATGCAAATTTTGATAAAGAGAAAATTTACGAAGTTATCACCAATTTGTTGATTAATGCAATAAAGTATACTCCTATTGGGGGTACAATTACAATTGATTCTCATCAAAAAAACCATTATTATATAATTTCGATAAATGACACCGGCATTGGACTAACTAAAAAAGAAATAGCGCAACTTTTTACGCAGTTTGGTAAAATTGAAAGATACGGCCAGGGATGGGACGTAGGCATCGAAGGGACAGGATTAGGATTGTACATTTCGAAAGAATTAATTGACCTTCACGACGGGAATATATGGGTCGAATCAGAAGGCCGGAACAAAGGAAGTACTTTTTTCTTTTCTATACCAATAGAAAAAAAATAATTTTTGAAAAATTTTGGACTCCATATTTTTTATTAACAGCCCCTTTCATACTTTATTAAATATAGTTGAGAAAAACATAATATTGTTTTTATCAAAAAACTATAGGTGATACTCGTGAGTAACAATGGTGAAGAAAAGGGATATGAAAAATTAGATGTAGTAAAAAGATATTTCCAAAAGATATTCACTGTAATGTCTAAAGATGTTAGAGAACAACTGATGGATTTAAACCTATCAAAAGACGAATTAAAAGAAGTAAAAAAAGAACTAGTTTTTTTACCTGATGAAAAACAAAAAGAATACTTGAACGAACTATCTAAGAAAAAATAAAGCTGAGATAAATTGATAAAAGACAAAAAAAATGCTTTGTATTGGTCCGAATTAGGAATGAAATATTTTAAAACAGGAGATTACCTAAAGGCAATAGAGTGCTTTGAAAGAGCAGTCAAAATTAACCCGTTAAGTAGCGTTTCCTGGAGTAACATGGGAGTTGCCTATGAAAAGTTAGAAAATTTCGACAAAGAACGAGAATGCTGCAAAAAAGCAGTGAGTATCGATCCTTTGGATAATTGGGCGTGGTACAATTTAGGAGTAGCGTATGAAAAATTAGGTAAATCTCAAGATTCGATTTTGAGCTATAAAAAAGCCATTAAAATAGACCCGCAGGATAGTGCGACTTGGTTTAATTTAGGGCGATTATTCAAGTCGTTAGGTACTTTCAAGAAAGCAATGCAATGTTTTGCTGAAGTCCTTAAAATTGACCCAGTAAATATTGAAGCTGAAAAACTATTAGGTGGTTTAAAAGAAAATAAAATTCAGTAAAAATCATAAGAACGCGAAGTTCGTTTCCTTTTTTAGCCTTCTTTTAAGTTGTTTTATAGTTTTATCTTTTTCTTCGATAATTTTTTGATTTATTTGTTTTATTAAATTTATCTCTTCTCTAAGAATTTTAATAATCTTTTCTTTTTCTTCTTCGGACTTATCCATATTATTTATGATCTTACTTACTTCAATAATTTTATTAATCTTTTTAGAACCATCACTTATTCCGTTCGCGTTTGGTTTCTTAAGATCGTTGTTACCTAAAATTGGTTCTTCTTTCAAAATTTGATCTCTATCTAAAAAATAATTTATTCGCTCTAAATTTTATATAACAAGTTTTATTTTTAAATGTTTTTACGATTATGTCGAAAGCATTTACTAGGTTTTCGCTGAAAAAATTCTATGTTTTTTTAAAAAGTTAAACAAAAAAAGGCAGATTTTATCGAAATAACATAATTTTCTTATGAATTATTCCACTTAAAAAACATTTAGATATTGCAATTAATTAATACTCTTATTTTAATTACTAAATTCAATAACAAATTTTTTATTAAAAAGTTCTTTTCACTTCTTAATATTATAAATTAAAATTGTTTGATCAAACAATCAAAAAAGTAAAGTCTGTACTTTTTTACGCAATTATTTATCAATTTTAAAACTATAAAAGAGACTTGTATTTATTATGAGCGAAAATATAGAAAAATATATCAAGCGCAAGGTATATAACGGCACGAGCTCTAAAATTGCTCAAAAATTCGTTGACGCTGGTTTAGAAAAGTTAAGATCTTGTATTAACTGTGGAACTTGCACAGCCTCATGCCCGTCTGGAAGACGAACAGCGTTCCGAACACGTTCTGCTCTCAGACGTGCGTTAGCAGGGGATGAATCGGTTTTGAGTGATATTGACATCTGGCTTTGCAGTACTTGTTATTACTGCTATGAGCGATGCCCACGAGACATACCTGTAACTGATATGATTATAAAACTTAGAAACATAGCTGTTGAAGAAGGCTATATCTTAGATAATCACTTTACTTTAGCCAAAGATATTTTTTATAAAACAGGTCATGGGGTACCAGCCAATGGTGAAAACAACAAAAAATGGAGAGATTTACGAGAATCATATGGTTTACCAGCACTACCTCCAACGGTTCATTCCTATCCGGAAGCCGTGAAAGAATGCCAATTTTTAATGGACGAAGTTGGTTTCAAAGCTTTACTGGATAATGCGAAAAAATTAAAGGATGAAAGAATGTTAGCAGAAGAAAAAAAAGAAAACGAAAAGGATGGTAAATAAAGTGAGCGAACAAAAAGATTGGAGATACGCTTTTTTTTTAGGGTGCGTTATTCCAAATAGGTATCCAATGATAGAACGTAGCATACGCGATGTTTTCGAAGAGCTAGGAGCAGAACTATTGGACATGCCTGGCGCGTCGTGTTGTCCCGCCCCGGGAGTATTTAGGGGGTTTCATATTCCTACTTGGTTCGTTATTGCTGCTCGTAATATAGCAATAGCAGAAGATTTGGGCGTAAGTCTAATAACAGGGTGTAATGGGTGTTACGGTACGCTACGCGACGCTTGGTGGGACTTAGAACATAACAGTGAAGAAAAAAAACATGTAAACAAACTCCTTGCTAAAGTAGGTAAAAAGTATACTGGTAATTTTGAGCCAAAACACGTCATGCAAGCCTTATACTTAGATATGGGGAAAGAATACGTTAGAGGTTTTATTAAGCACAAATTTAAGGATTTAAAGGTTGCAGTGCATTACGGATGTCACATCGTTAAACCTAGCGATAAACGTCCTTGGGATGGAGAATACGAGAATCCAACTTTCCTTGACGAGATAGTTGAACTTACTGGGGCAACAAGTATCGATTATAAGGAAAAGTTTATGTGTTGTGGTGCTGGTGGAGCCGTCAGAACAGCCGTGAAAGAAGTCGCGGCCGATTTTACGCGTGAAAAATTAGTTAATATGCGAGAAGCTGGCGCAGATATCATAATAAACTGCTGTCCCTTCTGTCACCTTCAATTAGACCTCGGACAGGTCGAAGTAAATAACTTTTATAAAGATATAATTGGAGAACCGTTCCATATTCCTGTAATTTATATTACGCAGTTGTTAGGTGTCGCCATGGGAATGGATCCTAGCAGACTTGGACTCGTAAAGAACCACAATTTAAAAGGCGTGAGCCCATTTATTCCCATACAACCCTTTTTAGATATTGTAAAGGAGCAATTAATTTAGGAGGAATGAAAAATGACGGAAAGTGAAAAGAAAATAAAAGTTACAAGAAAAACGAGACCTAAAATTGGAGTTTATGTGTGCCATTGCGGTATTAATATTGCTGGCGTGGTTGACGTATACGCACTTAAGGACTACGCATTAACCCTTCCCGATGTGGTGTTAGCGCGCGAATATAAATTTATGTGTTCAGATAACGGTCAAAATCTTATTAAAGAGGATATTGAAGCGGGTTTAATCAATCGCGTAGTTGTTGCGGCATGCTCCCCTAGAATGCACGAACCAACGTTTAGGTTGGTCTGCAAGGAAGCTGGGTTGAATCAATTTTTGTTCGAACAAGCGAATATTCGAGAACACGCTACTTGGGTAAACATGAACGACACTGAAGGTGCCTATCAAATTGCTCAAGATCATATCAGAATGGCAGTTGCGAAAGCGAGGACTTTATTACCTTTAGAAGTTCAAAAAGTAAGTGTAGAACCTTCGTGCTTAATTATTGGAGGTGGGATCGCTGGAATGAATTCTGCTATAGACTTAGCAAAAGAAGGATATAAAGTCTATCTTGTCGAAAGAACTCCGACTATTGGTGGCCACATGGCACAGCTTGATAAAACATTCCCAACCATGGACTGTTCTGCTTGTATCATCACCCCACGGATGGTTGATGTCGCCCGAGAGAAAAATATCGAACTTCTTACTTATTCGGAGGTTGTAGATGTTGCCGGTTATGTTGGTAATTTTGAAGTTACCATAATGAAAAAACCACATTACGTCGATCAAGAAGCTTGTACAGGGTGCGGTGCTTGCGTTGAGCCTTGCCCAGTATCAGTGGGTAACGAATTTGAACTTGGATTGGCCCCTAGAAAAGCTATATACATTCCATTTCCCCAAGCGGTACCTGGAGAATACACAATTGATATGGAGAGTTGTATTCAATGCGGGATTTGCGCGCGTCCTGATGTGTGTGAACCAGACGCAATTAGATACGACGATAAACCAGAATATCTTAAAGTAAAGGTAGGTACTATAATTATTGCTACAGGTTGGGATCCTTATGACCCAACTCCACTCAAGCAATACGGGTATGGCAGATACCCTAACGTTATCACAGCGTTTCAGATGGAACGGTTATTAAGTTCATATGGACCTGTATTAGGAAAGCCAGTTAGACCTTCAGATCTCAAAGCCCCACACAGTATTGCCTTTCTCCAATGTGTTGGAAGCAGATACTTTAGAGAAGGTGGAAATAAATATTGTTCTAGAGTTTGTTGCATGTATGCCACAAAACAAGCGAGACAATACAAAGAAAAACATCCAGAAAGCGAAGTCTATATATTTTACATTGATATACGAGCGTTTGGTAGGGGATACGAAGAATTTTACGAATCTGCTTCAGAAAACTACGGAATAAATTATATTAGAGGACGAATTGGTGAAGTTTGGGAAGATAAAGATCATAACATTGTAATTAGAGCTGAAGACACTTTAATACAAACGCCAATCGAATTAACAGTTGATTTATTTATTTTATCTATTGGGTTAGAAGCTGTGGCAGACGCAGACAAAATTTCTTCTTTATTAAGCGTTCAGCGATCGGAAGATGGATTCTTTATGGAAGCTCATCCAAAACTTAGACCCGTAGATACATTAACCGATGGTATTTTTATCGCAGGAGTTGCTCAAGGACCGAAAGATATCCCTGACACGGTAGCTCAAGCAAAAGGAGCTGCTTCAAGCGCAGCAGCGTTAATGGCGCAAGGAGAAGTCGAAATTGAACCATATTATGCCGTTGTATTGGATCACTTATGTTCAGGCTGTAGAACTTGTCAATCCCTATGCCCATTTGGAGCTATAGATTTTGACGAATTTAAAAAGATTGCCGTTGTGAACTCAGCTCTTTGTAAAGGGTGTGGAACTTGCGTGTCCGCGTGCCCTTCCGGAGCCATGGTACAAAATCATTTTACTAACATTCAACTCGATTCGATAATTAATATTGCAGTAAAACAACCTACTGTTAAAAACGGTCAATAACGACTGTAATTTTTAATTTTCTTTTTTTTTTAAGTATCTTAAAAGTTTTTAAAAAGAATTTTTAAATCTTTTAAATAATTTCATTTTAATTAAAAGGAAATATTAAGGTGAAAAAATGAAGATTTCGGGATCTAATCAATTCAATATTCAAAAATTTAAGGCACTTTTATCTTACTGGGTTATCCATAACAGTCAACACACGAAGGGAGTTGAAGAATGGCTTTCAAGATTTGAGAAATTGAACAATGATTATATAACTAAGAAATTGAGAAATGTTATCCATCTTTTTAAAGAAATTACTAAAGAATATGAATCAATAAAAATCAAAATAGGTAGTATTGAGAATGTACATCTTGAGAAGGAGCCACAACAAAAAGATACTTTAATCTCTAAATCCAAGGAATTACCTAATATCTTTGAATTTAAACAAATTGGAGTGATTCATACACCTTATAAAGATAAAGCACCATTTCAGCCAATTAAGAGTGATAAAGGAGAATTTCGTATTGTTGTTAATCCCGAATATACAAATGGTCTTTCTAAACTTGATACGTTCCAATATATTTATGTTATTTATTACATCCATCGTATAACTCGAAAAGTTAGAAATATTATCGCACCATCTTGGACTGGTGGTACAGAAGTAGGATTATTCGCAAGTAGATCTCCTGTTCGCCCAAATTTGATTGGAATTAGTATTGTTCCCATAAAAAGTATTGTAAAAAACACAATATTCACATCGGGTTTAGATGTTTTTGATGATACTCCTTTATTGGACATTAAACCGTATATAAAAGATTTGGATTCAAAATGTGACGCTAATTATGGTTGGATTGAAAATCTTGACGGTTATGAACACCTTCTTTTACATATTAAAGGAATTCCTCATGACTATTAATTTAACATTTTATAGAAACTTAAAGAAACTTAAAAAAAATTATTTTTTTGCTTTAATTACAACAAATGAGCCTTCTCCATAATTTGGTTTAATAGGTTCGATATCTTTTATTTCAAGTAAAGGTCGAAAGATAGTCTGAGAAAATTCAAATTTAGTGAAGTTTGCTATTTTTAAATAAGAAACCACCTCATCTACGGAATAGAAATTTGCTACATTATAGAACACATTTTCTTTTTTATGGCGCTGATATTTAATCCCAATTGAGCTATTTCTATCAATAAAACCAATAATAAACGATCCTTTTGATGTTAAGATATTATAAACTTCTTCAAATGCCATTTTAATATCGTCAAGAAAGCAAATAGTCGTAACCATTAAAAAAAGACCAAATCTCTCCTTTCTTATGGGAAGTAGTTCTCCAACAGCATTAATTACGTCTATTCCTCTTGTTAAAGAAAGCTGTCTCATTTTATTAGAGGGTTCAATCCCAACCATAATACCTAAAGGTGCTGCGAATTTACCACTCCCTACACCGATTTCTATACTCTTTTTTCTTTTTGGAAGTAAGCTCTTTATTGCCAAAAGTTCAGATTTGTACACATTTGGATTATCAATAAACCATTGTTCATATCGCAAAAAATATTTTTCAAAAGGTTCAATTCTCATTTAAAATTCATCTTTATTTTAAAGCTTATATTTGTTATACATTAAAAGTAAGTTTTGGTATAGTATATTTTGAAAAAAACTTAACATTTACCAATACTTCTCTTTATCAAACAAAATAATATGTTAAAATAGTATTAAATTGATAAAAAATATAATATTTGATTTGGGAAATGTTCTACTGAAATTCAAACCAGAGGAATTCTTATTGCAGTATACAAACGATGAAGATTATATAAAACAATTCGTTCCAAAGATAACTCGTAGTAAATTGTGGTTAGATTTAGATAGGGGTTTAGAATCGTTAGAAAACGCGGAAAGAATTTTTGTATCTAGATACCCTGAAGAAGAAGAGCTTATTTCGCTATTTTTTAAGCATTGGATGGAAATGCTTACTCCAATTGAGGAAAACATTAGTATTTTGTTGGATTTAAGCGAGTCAGGATATAATACCTATATTTTGTCAAATTACATTAAGGAAGCGTTTAAATTTGTAAAAGAAAAATTCAATTTTTTTACATTATTCGACGGTCAAATAATTTCTGGAGAGGAAAACGTTATTAAACCAGAGAAAGCGATTTACGAGACTTTACTTAGACGCTACCAATTAATTCCAGAAGAAAGTTTATTTATCGACGACGTCTTTTTTTTTTTGAAGCCAGCAAAAAAGCTAGGAATAAGTACTATTTGGAATCGCCCTCATACGGATTTACGCAAAGAATTAAAAAAATTTAATATATCGATCTGAATAATTACGACTTGTTTTTAATGCAATTTTTATTTAGATGAAAGACATTAAGTATTAGTAGACTAAAAACATACAAAAAACGTTAATTTATTTATGATAGATAGTTGGCTCTCTAAAACGAAATTTAAAGAAGGTTACGAGAAGTTTGTAAAGAAAGTCTTTCTTGGGAAAATATCTGCCAATCAACTTACTACTCTTGGATTGGTTTTTGGTTTAGTAAGCTCATTTTTGATATACCTTAGTGGTATTTTTTTAGCATTAGCAATAACATTTATGGTATATTCCGCAATTGTTATGACCGTTTCTTTTTTCATTGATACTCTTGATGGCTCTATAGCAAGATTAGAAGGTCCTACTATCTTTGGAGGAATATTAGATATATTTTGCGATCGGCTCGTCGAGATTTCCATAATTATAGCGATAGTAACAACAGACCCTACGAATCTAATTTGGCCGGGTTTGTTTTCTTTAGCCGCCATCGTTTTATGTATCTCTATGTTTCTTATTGTAGGAGGAATTATTAAAAGAGACAATATAGAAAATAATTCAAAAGTAATCACATATCAAAGTGGATTGATGGAGCGATCTGAAACATTTTTCTTTTTATTGGCGTTAATTGTTTTTATTCCATGGCGTTTGATTATATTGTGGATTTTTACGGTTTTAATATTCCTCACAGCGTTATTAAGGTTGAGAGACGCACACAAAATCTTTAAATCGTAGTCCCTAATTTATTTTTATTTTTAATACAATTTTAGATATTACATATTTAGTTCGTGATATATCCTAAGAATTCTATTGAAAAAATTAAACTTATAAATGTAAAATAAATGATTTTACTATTGATATATCATTTTATTATTGTTTTTTCTAAGCTAAACTAAATTTGTAAAAATGTTCGAAAATAATTCATTTACAGAAAAAACTATTGTTTCTCGATTAAAAGAAATTAGTGAGTCCAAATACGGGTTAATCAGCATAAATTATATCTTAATAAATTGTCGAATGGAGGATTTATTAACATTTATAAAAAATTATGGAATTTCGCTTCCGGATAAATCTTTTATTACTCGTTTTGAATACATAATAATAATTGCTTTGCACCTTACAGAAATGTATTATACTACTGAAATTCAAAAAAAGTACGAAGATCCGTTAGAATACATAGGATATGCGATATTAAACGAAGACATATTTACTAAATATCTAATTAACCTCGACTTTATAGTTAAACAAGATCTAATTGATACATTTGCTGACTTATATGCAGATTTAGGAATTACAGTGTATAATACATCAACTGATTCCATTAGACCTAAAATGGATATGTATTCAGTGAGGAAAAAATCAGCGCTTCGAACAGAATCGGTGTTTGCAATGACTGGTTTTGATATGAACGACAAAAATTATTTAGAAATTAAAAATTTGATTGAGAAAGCCAGTTCAGTTGCAAATGGTAGTGTTTTTGTGACTACTCCTATTGGTGTTTCTAAAATTGGATTAAGTAAAATGATATATGATATGAATAAATTAAACTGTCAGCTATATGTAATCGACCCTTCAAGGAAGATAGTTTATGGTCTTACTAAAAACAAGAAAAATGAAGTACTAGATGATTTGAGAGAAAAATTAATTCGAAAACTTCCTAGAGCGCCCATGAGAGCGCCTTCTCATGTTTTTGACCTATCAGACTATTATTTTAATGAGTCAAACTCATTTAATCCGATTGATTTTAGGCTTTTTGATATTTATAACGATTTAGAACATAATAAATTGCTACTTAAGGAAGAAGAGACTCCTAAATACGCAGAAGTGTTCAGGGATTTGATTATTATGGAAATAACTTCTGGAACGCCAATTATCTCTTACGCAAGTGATAATTTTAAAGAGCTAGCTTTGGCATCAGGATTTTTAGCAGCTATGGATTCCTTTGTTACACAAATTGGAGGCTCAAAAATGGAGGAGATTAATTATAAAGGGTTTTATGTCCAAGCCGCTTACGGAAAATTTACAAAATTAGCTTGTATTCTGTCTATCCCGGCAGACAAAAGTTTAAAGGAGAGATTAAAACATCTGATAAGATTATTCGAAGAACATTACGAAGATGAGATTGAAAAATTTAAGTTATCTGGCAATACCGAATTATTTGACAGTCGTGAAATAATTTATCTAATAAAAGAAATTATTGACATTTAAAAAAACATTTCGACAACTAAATCACTATTTCTGCTATTTTTAGTTTATTATAAAAATATTTTAAAACTCAAAAGATATTATATCACTAATGAGTTCTGAAAAATTGACTGAAGCAGACGAATTTTTAAAGATTATAAGAAGTGATAGCGAAGGTAAAAAAGGTATTATATGCCTAAATTGTCTTATTGTTAGAAGTCGGTTTAAAGAAATTTACGGATTTATGAACAGACACAATATTCCACTTCCAGAAGAAAAAATTTTTTCAAAACTAGATCTCCTTGATTACATTAGTATTCATTTTTATAAACAATATCAAAAAAGCCCAACGCTTAAAAAACAATTTAAGAGTCCCATTGAATACATTGGAAATTTTATAATTACCGATGAAAAATTAAGCGATTATTTAACAAGGTTTGATTTTATATCTAAACAAGAACTTATCGATGCGTTTGCTGATTACTGTGCTGATTATGGAATTTCTGTATTCAATACAGCTGATATCAAAGATTTTTCGTTAGATTTATACCTAATTAAGAAAAAACCTTTTCTGAGAACTGAGGCCGTATTCGTAAAAACAGGGGCAGAAATGACAGAAGAAAACTATAAAGAAACTTTTTACTTAATTAACGAAGCGTCAAAAGTAGCTATATGGACGGTTTTTGTAACTACACCTCGAGGAGTTTGTAATATCGGTTTTGAAAGACTAAAGAACGATATGACAAATTTAAATGCGTGGATGTATGTAATTGATCCAATTCATCAAAAAATCTTAGGAATTTTTAAAGGTAAAAAATCAAAAACTCATGATTCCTCAATTCGAGACGAATATATCAAGAAATTACCTCACGAACCAATAAGAACACCTTCACAGTTAGCTAAAATTTCTGAGTATTATTTCAAAGAAAACGAGTCGTACAATCCGAAATATTATGTGATGTTTGAGCTTTTTCCAAAGGAAAAATTAATTATGGAAGAACACGCTGTAATCGTAAAACCAAAATATAAAGACTTGTTTAGAACACTACTAATTATCGAAAAGGCTTCAGGTTTAGCTATGATATCGCATTCCAGCGAGGAGATTCCAATGGATAAAGAATTAGTCTCTGGATTCCTATCAGCAATGGATTCATTTGTTTCAGAAATAGGCGGAACTACATCAATGAATGAAATTAATTACAAAGGTTTCTATATTCATGCAGTTTATGGAGAGTACATTAAATTAGCTCTATTTCTCTCAAGACCGGCAAGTCAGAGTTTAAAAGAGAGGTTAGCTTATTTTTTAAATCATTTTGAAGAACATTACCACGATCAAATTTTAGATTTTAAAGAAATTGGGAATACTGCTATTTTTGATAGAGAAAGAATAATTGAACTCATTAAGGAAATTTTAAGCGTATAATAAATAAAAGGAAAAAAATCTCAACATAATTCAAATAAATTATTTCAATTTATCGATAAAATTTATGAATAATAAGGAACAGATTAAAATTTTCAGTTAATTTCTAATTATTTAGAAAGGTTTTGTTTATCACGGGTGATTATAATGAGTGAAAATAACGAAGAAAAGTTGGTTTTTGTTTATAATGCAGATTCGGGAATGGTAAATACTGTTAAAGATTTCTGGCATAAGGCTTTAAGACCTAGCACTTATAAATGTAATCTTTGTGCTCAAACATTCAGCCCCTTCGGTATGAAGAAAGAATGGAAATCTTTTCTTGGCACGTTAAACATAGAGACTGAATTTCTGCATAAAGACGAATTTTTGAATAACTACGACATTCAAGATGCTAAATATCCTTCTGCTTATCTATTAAAGAACGGTACTCTAAAGTTATTGATAACGCAAGAAGAGATGGATAAAGTACCATCAATTAATGAAATGGAAAAACTCGTCTCGTCAAAATTAAAATAAGCTATAAATCTTTTTTTTATGTCCCTACTTTTGAAAAAATTGAAAATTTTTATTCCAATTTGTTTATCCTTTTGAACTCAAATATTCTAAAGCTTTGTTCACATCATTTGTTGGTACCTTACAAGTTTTATTAATGCATACGTACGCAGTAGCCTTTCCGTCGAATTTATCAAAATATTGAACGAAATTGGAAAGTTCATCTATTTCTGGACCTATTTTTTCTGTGGGTCGAAAAATTAACGATTTATTAGGCAAAAAATGTTTCTTTATCTCAGACAACATATTATTAGTATCTTCTTTGCCTGTATCTCCTGCAATAACAAGAGAATAAGTTGGTCCAACGGCGTAATCTACGGCTGTCAAAAGAAAAGTATGTGCTACGGGCGACTTTCGAACGTTTTCAGCAAAAACTCGACTGATGTGATCAGCTTTTTTTTCGTAATCTTGATTTCCTGTTAGTTGAGCTAATTTGAGTAGGTTCAACATCGCAACAGAGTTTCCAGAAGGAATAGCACCGTCGTAAATCTCTTTCTGACGAGCTAACAATTTTTCTCCGTCTTCCGCGGTAAAGAAGAAACCCCCTATAAAAGAATCCCAAAAATGATTTATTTGGTCTTCAGTTAAATCTATAGCAGTTTTTAGGTAGAATGTGTCAAATGTAGCCTCATATAAATTAATTAAACCCCAGATAAGAAACGAGTAATCGTCTATGTAAGCGTCAATTTCAGCAGTCCCGTCGCGATACCGATGTAAAAGACGGCCATTTGACTTCCGTAAATCTTTAAGGATGAAAGAAACGGCTTTTTTCGCGGCTTCAATGTATTTTTGCTCACTCAATACGAAACCAGCTTTAGCTAACGCGGCAATCATTAATCCGTTCCAATCCGTTAATATTTTATCGTCCCGATGAGGTTTAATCCTGGTTTCTCGTGAATTGAAAAGCTTTTGTCTCATAGCTTTTATAGAGTTATGAAAATCCTCCTTCTGAGGATTAGCTAGCTCAGATAGCCCAATCTTCAAATGAAGGATATTTTTGCCAGTTTTCTCTTTAGTAGCTTCATCTAAATAATTACCGCTAGTTTCAACATTATAAATACTTTCTATTAGTTCAGCATCCTCTTTTTCTAAGATATTTTCAATTTCTTCTTTAGTCCAAACGTAAAACTTTCCTTCCTCTCCTTCGCTGTCCGCGTCTTGGGCCGAATAGAATCCTCCTTCAGGAGAACTCATATCTCGCAAAACATATGTAAAAATCTCTTTAACAGTGTTTCCGTACTCAATATTTCCAGTCGCTTGATAAGCTTCTAAATAGCTGAGCGCTAATAGGGCTTGATCATACAGCATCTTCTCGAAATGAGGTACTAACCAGTTAACATCAGTAGAATAACGATGAAATCCAAAACCAATTTGATCGTAAATACCTCCTCGCCTCATAGCCTTAAGAGTGCTTTCAACCATATTTAAAGCGTTTTTGTCTTCTGTTCTTTTCCAATATCTTAATAAGAATAATAAGTTATGAGGAGAAGGAAATTTTGGTGCGCTACCAAAACCGCCTTTTATTTCGTCAAATCGCATACTTAACCGAGAATAGGCGTTTTCTATAACTTTTTCTTCAAGACTTCTTCCCGGAGACTCAATGTTGATGTCTTGTAACGCAAATGTAATTTTTTCGCTCGACGACATCAACTCTTTTCTTTCGTTTTTCCACAAATGATTCACGCGATTTATTAAATCAATTAAGCCAATTCTTCCAAAACGGCTTTCTTTGGGAAAATATGTACCTGCAAAGAAAGGTTTTTTATCTGGAGTCATTAGAATTGTTAGTGGCCAACCCCCGGAATTAGTCATTATTTGACAGACGGTCATATATATTTTATCGATGTCAGGTCGTTCTTCCCGGTCGACTTTAATAGATACAAAAACATCGTTCATAATTTTAGCAACAGTAGGGTCTTCAAAAGATTCGTGCGCCATAACATGGCACCAATGACAAGTAGAGTAGCCAACTGAAAGAAATATCGGTTTATCTTCCATTCTTGCTTTCTCAAAAGCCTCTTCCCCCCAAGGATACCAATCTACTGGATTCTCAGCGTGTTGTAGTAAATAAGGGCTTTTTTCAGTTATTAATTTATTGAATTTTCTATTTTTGTTTTCTTCTATGTTTTTCACCTTTTAGACTTATTAAATGGTTTGGTAAATTCATCTATAAAAATGAATTCTTTAAATTGTTTTCTTTCTGGTCTTTTATTCTCTTTAGATTTTTGTATATCAGTTAACCCTTCTTTAAATTCTTTAGAGCGTTTACCGATAACGATTAAGGAAATTAGTCTCATATGTTCTGGAATGCCGAGCACTCTCTTCGCTCCATCTTCATTAAAACCTGCGATAGGGTGCGCAACAAGACCCAATTCTGTGGCTCGGAGTATTATAAAAGCGCTTGCTAAACCCGTATCGAAAAGATAATATTGCCTTTCTTTGATAACACAATCGTTTTTTACGTCGCTAAAAGCTGCGATAATTAACGAACTTAATTCTACCCACTTATTAGTTGTTGATAACGACTTGTGAAGTTTTTCTAGTTGCTCTTTATCGCGAACAAATACATATCTCCATGGTTGTTTGTTAAAACAAGATGGAGCTAATCGCGCTGATTCAGCTAAATCTTCTATTAGTGTGTCGGAAACCTCAATTGGTTCAAGGGATCTATATGCTCTTCTTTTTTCAATCGCATTTTTTACATTCAAATTTCAACACCCTTAAAAAGACCTTTTAAAACCTTAATTTTTAAGATTTCATTTATGATTGAAACCTAATTAATTAAGAAATATTTAAAGAATATCAATATAAGCCTTATTAGTTATTAACTTTCTAAATGAATTATTTTGAGTTATAACTCTTTGAATTGGAATATAAATATTTCATAAAGAAATTATTAGGAAAAAAATAAAAATTACTTTGATTTCAGGGCTATAACTGCAGAACCTTGAGTAGTAATTCTTTCGTCTTGAGTTTCGCTTAGAACGCTAATTTCGACCAGATTTTCGTCGTTTTCAGAGTATTTTTTCAATATCTTTCCCTTTAATGTTAAAGTATCGTTCTCATTTGTCATACCAGCAAATCTTATTTTGTAGTCTTTTAACACGCCCCCCTTTGCCCAATCAGTAATGTAGGATCCGACTATTGACATAACAAGCATTCCATGGGCGATACATCCAGGTAGTTTTGCTACTTTCGCAAACCCCTCGTCGTAATGAATTTTATTATAATCTCCAGATGCTGATGCGTAATCTATTAATTGTTGTCGAACAATTGGTCCCCTTTTTGATGTAGGTAATTCCATTCCCGTTGATATATCTTCAAAAAACAATTCTTTTTTAGACAATTTTCAAATCACCTTTTAAATTTAATGGAACACGATTAACGAAATGATTAAATCAAAAACTTTTTCGCCAGTTTCCTTGTTTTTTCCACTTGTGACTGCCGTGATTAAATCCATTTTACCTCTTTTTCCTTCCTTTTCTACAATATTTTCGACTTTGGTTTGATATGTAATGGTATCTCCGGCACAACCTTGAGAGTAATACTTAATTTCTCTGCCACCATCTAATAATTTTCTAAAATCTATCCCCAAAGTTGAAAAAAAATTATTATCTGAGAAGGTCATTCTCGTGTAAAATGTAGTAGGAACAGGTATGTCATTAAAACCTTGATTTTTGGCTTCATTGACATCGTAATAAATTGGGTTCGATTCCCTTATCGCGTTAGCAAAATGAGAGATTCGCCAACGAGTAATAACCATTTCCTTTGGTGCAAATTCGTAGCCAATAAATTTTCTATCAATCATGTAAATTCTTAGTTCTCATTTAATTTAAATTAATTTTAATATGTTTAGATGTTTTAAAGGTTTTATTTATAAACCCGCTAAAAAATCTTTAACTTCTTCAACATGTCCTTTCACTCGAACTTTTGGCCACATATGAGAAATTTTACCTTCCGGATTTACTAAATAAGTGCTTCGAGTAACTCCCATATAAGTCTTACCTCGATAAGCTTTTGATCCCCACGCTCCATATTTTTTTAATATTTCTTTTTCCACATCACTTAATAAAATAACTTTCAGATTCTTTTTTTCAATAAATTTAGCGTGAGATTCGGGACTATCAGGGCTTATACCAATAACCTCTGCGTTTAGTTTTTGAAATTCGGGTAAAATTCCTGTAAAACCAATTGCCTCAATTGTGCAGCCGGGAGTATTATCTTTAGGATAAAAATATACGATAACATATTTACCTTTGAAATCTTTTAGACACCATTCCTTGTTATCTTTGTCTGGAAGACAAAATTCGGGAGCAGCATCTCCAACCTTTAATATAACTTTTTTCTCGTTCATAATGATTCTCCTCTTGAAGATTTTGGATTTTATTTTTATTGTTATTATAGAATTTTATGAAAAGAATTTCAATCTTCAGATTATCAATTATAAAAGTTTTAGATACATTTTATTAATTAATAGTATTACAAAATTCGAAAATTAATAAAATATAAATTTAATAACACCGTGAGTTAAGATATGGAAAAAAAAAGTTTAGGACTATTCTTAGTTGTTCTGGGATTTATCTTTCTTGGCATTGCTGTGGTTACGATTTGGAGTATGTTTTTCGGCTTTGATGCAACTAAAGGGTTATACATCATTTTAGCAATTCCCTTAATGGTTTTTAGTGTAACCACTATATTTTTCGGGTTTTATTTAATAACACGAGTTAATTTAGGTTTAAAGACTAAAGGATTAATCTTATTAGTTGATGGGCTAATTCCAATAATTGCTTCCGTGTATGCTATGTTAGATCCCCGACTTAGCGTGATTAATGACATACGAATTCTGGTATTACTACCTTTAACGCTAGTAGGCATATTTATTGTAGTTTATAGCGTTTTTCTATTAACTGCTGATGTATATATAGACGGAATTAAAACCAGAAAAAGAGCAAACAAGATATTAGGAATAATTTCCATTGCTATAGGACTTGCTAATATAGCTGCGTTTATTGTATTAATATCAATCTCTGGGGAACAACCAGTTATTTTATCGGTATTTTGGTTATTAATTGGGGTGATTTCGATTTATTTTGGCGTTCATTTATTTATCAAGAAAGTCGAAGAGAAACAAAAGTATACAAAAAGAAAAAGATAAAAGAAATATAAAAAAATATATTATTTATTTTTAACATTCTAATTAAGGATCGTTCCTAAAGGGATGACGCGCATTTTCAGCGTTTTGAATACCGTCATCTACCGTTGGTAACCCTTCCATAGCCTTTCGAATGGCGTTTCTTGTAGCTTTATAGTTATTAATAAATACGCGTTTTCGAGCGCTCGCGCTAGGATGTACAAATACATTTACAATTATTACGATATCCTCTGCGGCTTCTTTAGGAAGAATTCCATCCTCTACGCATTTCATTACCGCTTTTGCTACTGCTGCTTGAGCAGGACCATAAGTTAAACTTGCGTGGCGCATGGAAGTTATTTTAACAGTAGGGATCATAACTGTCGCAGGTTTGACTTGCATGTTTGGTTCGAGAATCACCTGTAACCCTTCACGCCCTTTCGCGGGATGTGTTAAAGCACGAGCATAAGCATCACCTACGGGTCCCTTCTTATTTCCTATTAAAAGATCAATATGTGCTAACTCTGCTCTACTGCCAACGAGCGATTCACCAACTTTTAAGCTGAAATCAGAGATTTTTTCAGGTGTAACACCCACTGCGTAAAAACGGCTCGTTAATTCTTTATCATCTATCTCGAACTTAACTTCTTTCTTTTCGATATATCCTAACTTTTCAAGTTCAACTCTAAATTCGTCTTGGAGTTCGTAGGAAAGAGCGTCTCCTAAAATGATCGGGCGTCTAGTTGTGCCTACTGGAACGCCCATCAAATTCAAGCACTCTTTGGCACCTAAAGCTCCAGAATTGATTAGCATTCGAGCTAACTTTTGTACTTTTTTTTGTAGAGTCTGTGCTTCAAGTAACCGATTGTTTTTTACATGGTCGTAAATTTCGAGCCATACTTTAGGAATAACATTAGCAGAACCAAGTATGCAACCCGCAGCACCACCAGCTAAAGCACCTAATACATTTTCGTCCCACCCTATTAGAACGGAAATTTTATCACTTACTTTCTCTAAAAGCGCAGAGAAATATTTGTAGTCACCGCTAGAATCCTTTATCGCAACGAAATTATCAGTATCAACAAGATCTTCTACAACAGTCCAAGGTAATTCTACCCCCGTACAGACGGGAATATTGTACAACACCAACGGTATATCGGTTTTTTCTGCGATCCTAAAATAATGGTCATACAACCCTTTTGCCTTAGGTTTGAGATAATAGGGTGTTACGATTATAGCCGCGTCTGCACCGATGTCCGTTGCAGCTTTAGTAGCATCAATTACCAATTTTGTTCCAGTTTCTCCAGTCCCAGCAATTACAGGAACTCTACCATTCGTTTCATCGACGACTATTTCTATAACTTTCAAACGTTCCTCAAAAGTCATGTTAACGAACTCTCCAGTCGTTCCTACCGGAACAAGGCCCGTAACTCCTTGATCTATGAGATGGTTTACTAAATTTCTAAGGTTTTCTTCGTTAATTGATTCATCTTCTTTATTAAAAGGAGTTACTAATGCGGGCATAACTCCTGTTGGTCTAAAATCAAATTTTCCCATTTTAATTAACCTCAATTTTTATTATCATCATCATCTAACGATGATGTAAATTTTTAGCAGCTATAAATGTAAGTCCCTTTTTGGTTAAAGCTTCAGCTGTAGTATTAATAGCTTCATATCGGTCGAGAAGGTTTACGCGTAATGCTTCCCATATTCCCGCTTCTTCAATAGCCTCCTTAGTCATGAAATATTCAAGAATATCCGTAGGATGTTCCCGTTTTTCGTCAACATCAACATTTGCTCCCTCATGTTTCGCACTTACATTCTTAACTTTCTTAGCTAATTCCATTAATTCGTCTCGGCGGTCATAAGGCTGCCTTACAATACTTTTCCATGTTTCAGTTATATGGTGTTCTATTCGTACTACATCTTCAAAGCCAAATTCTTTTCTTATATAGGCAGTTACTTCAATAGTTTCGTTATTAACTGAATTGGCAAGGTTAAAGCCAATCAAGGGGCTAGTTCCATCTTCACGGGCAAACAATTTGGCAGTCATTAACGTCCATAGACAAGCGTAAGGATTATCGTTTCCTAAATAGACTGAAATTTTAAACTCATTATTAATACCAAGTTTATGGATGATATAGCCCAATAAAACGGTACCAAGATTCACATTAAGAACTTGTTGGATTCCGTAGTTAGTATAATAATAAAGATATTCATCAAACCATTTTAATGGAAAGTTGTTTGGCATTCCAACGCCTCCAAAATAGCCAGTAATAGTTTCAGGTCCACCAAGATGTACATTTACAGGCATACCATCTGGACCAGGGGCAGTTCCCTTAGTGTCAAGAGTTTCGACCCAGGTCGAACCAATAATTTGCATTGCCGCAGCCATAGCTAGTAAATCCCCGTCTTCTTCCTGTTCTTTCATGTATCTCACGCGAATAATTCTACCAGGTATTATCTTTTGATTTTCAACGGCGTCTCTTACCATATCCATCAAGAAAGGAAAGTATTGACACGCAGAAAGTTCTAATGTTATAGCATAGTCTTCGTCGAAAGTCATTTCAGATGTTTTGTCACCTAAAATCTTTTTTCTATAATCTGCTATGCTAATAAAAGAATTATTGTCGCGTTGAGAAATTAACCACTCAATATCCTTAACATATTCTGGCTTTTTCTTTTTTAACTTTTCGAGCAAGTTTTCTACTTTACTGGCCTCTTCTGCCTTTCTATTAATCTCTTCTATTCCGCCATATTTATCTACTATATCTAAAAGATCGTTTATCAATGGATTTTTTTCGTCCAATAAGAAATCGTTTATTACTTTTAATGCGTCGTCTGGAATTTTCAATTTTTTTCTTAAATCGTTCATTTTTATCATTTTCCTTATTTTTTTGTTAATATTTTATATATGAATTTTGAATTCTACCCAAAGAATTCCCATAATTCCAACTTTCATTGGAAGAGATCATAAATTTAATACATTTCATTATATTATAAATTTATTTGTACAATTGCAAAAAGTTTTAACGATATCCAAAATTGATAATTAAAAGAATTTAATTTCAAGAGTAAAGAAAATGTATAAGTATAAAGTATCGATTTTAGGGACTGGATTTATCGGTTTATGTAGTGCTGCGTGTTTCGCTGGGAAAGATATACAAGTCTTAGCGTCCACTCATAACGAAAAGAAAGCTAAAATGATTAACGAAGGAAAGGCCCCCTTTTACGAAGCGGATTTACAAGAAATAATGGACGATATTAAAGCTAACAAACCAGAACTATTACACTGCTTGCTGGATCCCGTAAAAGCGGTGCTAGAAACGGATATTTCTATGATTACTCAAGGTACTCCCATGCGAGAAGATAAAAGCATAGACTTAGACTACATTGAGAGCACAGCTAGGGAAATAGGAGAGGCTTTAAAGCAAAAGGATAAATATCACTTAGTTGTTGTAAGATCTACGGTAGTTCCAGGTACTACAAGGAATTTGATAGGAAAAATAATTACTGAGATATCTGGAAAAGTTCCTGGAAAAGATTTTGGCTTATGCATGCAACCCGAATTTTTAGCGGAGGGCCGTTCGATTGAAGATACACTTCACCCAGATAGGATCGTAATAGGTGAAATTGACGAAACGAGTGGCGCTATGCTCCAAGAGTTTTACGAATATTTCTATGGCGAACACTTACAAAATTGCCCTATTTTAAGAATGAATCTAGAAAGCGCTGAACTAGTTAAATATGGCAACAACTGCCTTTTATCTACTAAAATCAGCTATGCAAATGAATTCGCGAATCTTGCTGAGTTAGTGCCAAATGTAGATGTAGCTCAAGTTATGAAAGGAGTAGGTTTAGATTACAGATTAAATTCTCGATTTTTAAATGCTGGAGTTGGTTTTGGAGGTTCTTGTTTTCATAAAGATGTGAACGCAATAAAAGCATGGTCTAAATCAAAAGGATATACTTCAAGATTATTAGAAGCGGTTCTAGATATAAATGATGATCAAGCAATTCATATTGTAGATATTGCCGAGGAATTAGCAGGAAAATTAGAGGGTAAAAAAGTTACGCTATTAGGTCTTGCTTTCAAACCAGGTACAGATGATATGCGAGAAGCTGCTAGCATTAGAGTATTTAGCGAATTAAGGAAAAGGGGAGTGACTGATATAATTGGATATGATCCTAAAGCTCTTAAAACTGCAGAAGAAGAATTAGGAAATAAAATTATATATGTTAATTCCATCGAAGAAGCATTAAAAGACTCTGAATGCGCCTTATTAATAACAGAATGGGATGAGTTTAAAAATTTAAAACCTAAAGATTTCAAAACATATATGAAAACGCCCAATTTAATTGATGGAAGAAGAATTTATGATTATGATCAATTCAATAAATCTATACCTTTCAGAGCAATTGGTAGAATAAATTTAGAATAATCAATTTTTAATTTTTTCCATCTTAGTTTATTATCAATTAAAAAAAGCTTATATGAATTAATTAAAATCAACGATTTCTAAAGAGACGCCATAAAAAGTTGAAGCAAAGTATGATTAGAAAGAAAGGTAAAATTGGATCTGTTGGAAAAATAGTAAATCCAATTACAATTCCAACTGTAAAATACACGATACCGTAGTAGGTTATTTTATAAGTGATGTAATTAGAGATTTTAAGTTTCTTTTTAAGGTTTCAAAATCAAATTTATCTTTTCTAATCTTTTTTCTCTTGACATGCTGTTTTTTACTGGATTAAAACTCCCGTAAAGACTTTTATGATAAACTTCTCTTATTTCTTGGTAAAAAATTCCTATCGTAAAACGATGTGCCTGCCTAGCAATCTTTAAAACCTCATCTTTCGACTTACCATTATTATCTATATATTCAATATTATCTTTAAATTCCTCCCATTTATGATAGGGCATGGCAGGTTGCAGGATTTCGATAAAGGAAAAGCCTTCATGCTCTATAGCTTTTACAAGAGTGTTCGTTAAATGTTTAACTTCACCAGCATAACATCTTGCCACGAATGTTGCTCCTACTTCAATAAGTAAAGATATGGGATTGAAAGGAATCTCAAAACTTCCCTTTGGAGTTGATGGGCCTTTCCAACCCTCTTGAGTTAAAGGAGAAAACTGACCTGTTGTGAGAGCATAGACTCCATTATTATGCAGTATCATAGTGATATCCATGTTGCGTTTTGCTGCAAAGAGAGTATGGGCTAACCCTTCTCCTAATCCACTCCCATCGCCAGAAAAAGTTATTACTTTTAAATTAGGATTAGAAATTTTGAATCCAGAAGCAGTGGTTATTTCTCTTCCATGCAATGAATAAATTCCACTTAAATTAAGATAATCAAACATTTTCGCATGGCACCCTATACCCGCTGTCATAACAATATTCTCTCTTTTGATCCCTCTTTGCTCTAATAGAGGAATTGCATTTCTTATCGCAGTAAAAATTCCAAAATTTCCGCATCCTGGACACCATGTAACTTCAGCATAAGTTTTTAGATCTTCCATCTTATTGAAGCACCTCCTTAATCTTTTTTGATAATTCAATTGGATCAAATGGGCGTCCATCATACTTTTTAATCGTAGTTCTTATTTTTAACCTTGCTTTTTCTTTTAAAAGAGTTGTAAATTGTCCTGTAGAGCTTTGTTCAATTACTATATTATCTTGATTTTTAAATTCCGCTAATTCCCAAGTTGGTAATGGACTTAAAAATATTGGTTGAACGATTGTAGGGTTTAATCCCCCATACCTTAGAGCTTCTAAAACGCTCATGTAAGTCGAACCATACGCAAAAAGATTGGTGTTCATCTCTCCTCGAATAATATTAACAGTATATTGACTCTTTAAATATTCTACAAGCGCTTTAAGTTTTTTATTTCTCTTGTCATGCATTTTTGCTATCATCTCGGCATTCTCAGTCGTTACGCCAAATTCGTCGTGTTCGTAGCTATTCCACTTAATTACTTCTTTCGAGGGTGGAAATAACATTGGAGAAATTCCATCTTCAGCGTTATGATATCTTTTATAATTTTCCCCTTGATACATTTTAGGTTTTGCCCATTTTGCCTTATCTACATCGATATCAATTGTCATGCTACATTCTGATAAGTGTTTCTCTGTGAGCAGAATTCCTGGTGTTTGAAACTTCCAAACAAGATCTAGCATTTCCGCAGTTAAATAATAAGAGTCTTCTATCGTTCCCGGAGATGCTACTATTCGCAAAAAGTCACCGTGACCAGCAGAAAGAGCAAAACTTAGATCAGCTTGTTCGGTATAAGTAGGTACCCCTGTAGCAGGTCCTGGTCTTTGTGATAAGACTATGAGAATAGGAGCTTCAGTAATCCCTGCTAAGGAAATACCTTCGGTCATAAGCGCGAAACCTCCACCACTGGTTCCAACCATTGATCTTGCCCCAGTAAATGTAGACCCAATTGCCATGTTAATTACAGCAAGTTCGCTTTCAGCATGAACAACTGCTAACCCAAAGTTTTCTGTTTGCTTTGCTAAAAAGTGCAATATTGAAGATGCTGGCGTCATAGGATATCCAAAATACGTATCTAAACCGCCAGCTATAGCTCCCAGACTTATTGATTCGTTTCCTGTAATAATTGGTCTTACTTTTTCTCCTTTAGTTAATAAAAATTTACCTTGACACCCGCCTTTTACCATATCGTAGATGGTATTTGCAAATTTAACGTTATCTTCGATACCTCTTGGATATTGATTCTTTATACTTTCATTCATTTGCTCTTTTTTGAATCCTATTGCTGATGCTAAGATTGCTACAGCCCCTACACCGTACATCAGGTTTTTCATGGGATATTTTTCAGCTTCTGAACTGAATGGAATTCCAACGCCATCAACATCTTCTAGTTCGTCTGAGTTATAGATAATAAGTCCTCCATCAGCTAGATCGTTAATGTGAGTTTCGCAACTTCGCTTATCAAAGTTAACTAGAAGATCCGCTTTCATGTAATAGCTACTAATCCATCTAGTGGAAGTGCTAACTATAGAAAAATTGTGTCCTCCTCTAATTAGGCTCATATAATCGTCCATTTGAAATACACGCTGTCCTATACTAGCAAATATATGAGCTGCCACAGATCCAGCTTTTTTTACGCCTTCTCCCGCCTTTCCTCCAACCAGAAACGTAAAGATGTCATTAACCATTATTAATATACCTTAAATTAATCTATCAAATAAAAATTTTAAAATCTATATTATATTTACTCTTTTCGAGTAATATTTAAAAATATGCCTTATAAGTTCTTAAAATAAGGGTTTATTTTTTTTAATATCTGAGAAGGTTTTAAAGTTATAATGATATAAATTCTTATTAAGCTGACTTGATAATTTATATCCTAAATTTTTTAAAATAATCTACTTTCTAAAAATTAATTTTATATCATAATTTTTATAGACTATAAACTTATTAACTAATTTATCTCAAAAATTATATTATTGAATAACAATGACCGAAAGCGAATTTAATCCGTTCATTTTAGGTATATGTTGTAATTGGTGTACATACGCTGGCGCTGACCAAGCTGGAACATCTCGCATGCAACGACCCGCAAATTTAAGGATTATGCGCGTAATGTGCGGAGGAAGAGTAGAACCACATTTTGTCTTGGACGCACTTAGAAATGGAGCAGATGGCGTATTAGTGTCTCATTGTCATCCAGGCGACTGTCATTACGTTGAGGGAAACTTAAAAACAATGAGAAAAATTCCAATGCTTCATTTGTATTTAAAACAGTTCGGTATTAACCCTAAACGAGTTAAGTACACGTTCGTTTCTGCTTCAGAAGGTGCAGAGCTGACCGAAATTGTTGAAGAATTTGTCCACGAATTAAAAGAATTAGGACCTAATCCTATGAAAAAGGAGGCATAAAACTATGCAAATTTACGAATTAAAAATTAATAGAAATACTTGCACTGGTTGCAATGCGTGTGTTGTATCTTGTCCAATTAACTTTAACCAATTGAGGAAACAAAGTTATTTGAACGAAGAAAATGCAGTTATATTAGTTAAAAATGGTATTGCGGTACCAATTTACAATGGAGAAAGAAGTGTTAATTGCGACGGCTGTGGAGTATGCGTAAAAATGTGTCCTCAAGTTGCAATCAGAATTGAAGTTATGGAGGGAGTTTAAAAAAAATGTCGTTTCCTAAAATATCTAGAACGTTAACTCAAGAAGAGGAACATGTAAAAGTTCAATTTTTAACAGAAAGTTTAGAACTTATTTTAAATAGATCTAAATGTGTTGGATGCGGGACATGCGCAAGAGTTTGCCCAAAGGAGGCTATTTCTCGCGGACCTGTTGGAGCTTCACGTCGATTTCCAACAACCGAAGATATTGTATCAGAATTATACGATCCTCATAAATGTGTTTTCTGTGGCACTTGCGTAGTTATGTGCCCATTTGGCGCATTGACGCTAAAAAAAGACGGAGAAATTATCAATTTAGCAGATATTCCTATTGTTGCTCAAAAAGTAGTTCCTAAAATCGAATTTGAAGCGAAAAAGCTAAAAAATGATAGAGTAGTAAAACAATACGCTAAAGCAACTGTGAAGGTTATTGACGAAGAATGTGCTAAAGGATGTGGATCGTGCGCTGAAGTGTGTCCCTCAGGAAGTATTGAAATAGCTAAAAGACCTGAGCATGGTTGGGAAATGTCTAAAAATGTAGAAGTTGTCGACCCAGATGCTTGCGTGGCTTGCGGAGCGTGCGATAACGCTTGTCCAACGGGAGCGTTGCAGCTTGAAATTACCGAAGTGAAAACTTCTGGTGAATTTAGCAAGTTATTTTGGCCACCATTGTTAGAAAGATTGAAAACGTTAAGATGGAGTAAAAAGGAGGGCTCTTAAAAATGAGTTTAGAAAATTTAATTTTATTAACTGGTCGAACTATTAATCAGGGAGTAGCTCTTGAAGGTGGAAAAGTAACAAAAGAGAATGTCCGAGCTGCGGGCATATGTGCCTTCGATAGAGTCGATTTTAAGAAACTAGATTGTCTTGTTGGAACTCCCGTTAAAATTACAACTGATTTTGGAGAAGTTATAGTTTATTCTACAATTTCAGAAGAGGGACCTCATCCCGGGATATTATTTGTTCCGATGGGTCCATGGGCTAATCAGCTTGTGAATCCCGATTCGCAAGGGTGTGGCACTCCAACATATAAAGGGATGAAAGCAAAGGTTGAAGTTATTAAAAGCGGAAAGGTATTAGATGCTTTGGAATTAATAGGAAAATTGAAAGAAGCTTAAAGGAGTGAAAAGTATGGTAGAAAGAAAGCTTAAGACGATATATGACGTTCCGTGTCCATTTTGTGGAACTTTTTGTGATGACCTAGAAATTGATATGGATGTTAAAGAAAATAAAGTTGTTGAAGTTAGAAACGCTTGCCAAATCGGTACTAAAAAATTCTTATCCTCAAATAGCGAGCATCGTTATTTAAAGCCTTTAATTAAAAAGAAAGGAGAGTTTAAAGAAGTTTCATGGGACGAAGCACTTGATAAAGCTGCCGAGATATTAATTAAAGCAAAAAGACCTCTATTATATGGGTTTTCTAGTACTGAATGTGAAGCTCAAAGTAAAGGCGTTGAGTTAGCAGAAACTTTAAATGCTCTTTTAGATAATACGGCTTCGGTTTGCCATGGTCCTAGCTTATTAGCAATTCAAGATGTCGGTGCGCCATCGTCAACATTAGGAGAATATAAAAATAGAGCCGATTTGGTAATATTTTGGGGATCTAATCCAGTTCATGCCCATCCTCGACATTTAAGTAGATACAGCAGTTTTGTAAGGGGTTATTTTAGAAATGACGGTAGAAACGATAGATTTATCGTAGTTGTAGATCCAAGAAATACTCACACTGCCCAAATTGCAGACTTATACATCAAGATAAATCCTAACGAGGATTATCAACTACTAAATGCAATTAGAGCTATGATAAGAGGTACAGAACTAGACGTAAAAGAAGTTGCTGGCGTTCCAATAGAAAAAATGAAAGAACTAGTGAAAATATTAAAATCGTGTAAGTTTGGAGTAATCTTCTTCGGCATGGGTTTAACGCATACATTAGCACATCATCGCAATGTTGACACAGCAATATGCCTAGTTAGGGAGCTGAACGATTATACTAAATTTCTTTTAACTCCCATGCGAGGGCATTACAATGTAGCTGGAGCAAATCAAGTTTTTACTTGGAATACAGGCTACGCGTATTCTATCGACTTTTCAAGAGGATATCCGCGTTATAATCCTGGAGAATTCTCTTCTGTCGATCTTCTAACGAGAGACGAAGTAGACGCCGCATTAATTGTAGCCTCTGATCCAGCAAGTAATTTTCCCGCAGCGTCAGTAAGAAACTTATTCAAACATCCGCTAATTTCAATAGAACCGCATGAAACCCCGACATCTGCATTTGCCGACGTAATTTTACCTGCAGCGTTTGCCGGAATTGAGTGCGAAGGAACTGCTTACCGTATGGATAAAGTCCCTTTAAGATTGAGGAAAGTAAAGGAACCACCGGGAGAATGTTTGCCTGATAAAGAAATATTAGAAAGATTAATTGAAAAAGTGAAAGAAAAGATGGGTGAGTAAAGTTTGACCGATATTAAGTTAAAAATAAAAAAGAAACTAAAATTTCCTTTAGAAGCAGATAGTATAACACCAGATAATTTCGCTGGGAAAACTTTAAGCGATATCAAGAAATTACCGTTATATTACGCTAAAGAACTAAAGACTATTGGCGATTTTTTTGATGTTTCTGGAAAATCAGCTGAAGTTGCTAACACTAAAATTGTTATAGATGGCGATGTCTCTAACGTAAAGCGTATTGGCGAAAAAATGAAGGGAGGAGAAATAGTGATTAATGGTGATGTCGGTATGCACGTGGGAAATAACATGTCTGGGGGAAAAATCGTAGTTAATGGAAATGCGGACGATTGGGCTGGAGCTATGCTTAAAGGTGGTGAACTTGAAATCAATGGAGATTCTGGGCATTATACGGGCTCTGCATATAGAGGATTCTGGCAGGGAATGAGAAATGGTGTGATTCGAGTTAAAGGAAAAGTAGGTAGCGAATCAATGATATGGGCAAACGGTTCTATAATTGCTAAAAGATTCCCTACTTTATATTGTGGCGGAGCAGCAGCTTTTTTAGGGCTTCATTCACATGGTGCGACAATCGTAGTTGAAGGCGATGCAGACCGCTGCGTTGGAGCAGACCAAATAAAGGGAACTATAGTGATTAAGGGAAAAACCCCCGTATTACCATCATTTGTAAAAATTGGGGAAGTTAAAGAAATCGAACTATTCAATGGTGAAAAAATAACCGGAAAGTTTATTGAGTACAGTGGAGACCATTCTGTAAAGAAAAACCATTCTGCTATTAGTAAAAAGACTGGGGAACTTAATATAGGTGTCAATGGTAGGTTATTTGTAGCCGCATAAATTTTAACATAAAAAATATTATTCGTTACTTTTTTTAAAAAAATTTTATAAATTAGAGTAATAAACTCTTTATTACTAAATTGAATTAATATTTCAGCAGTTTTAGTTAAATTAAATTCGGTTTTTAAATTGTATAAAAGAAAAGTAAATATTACTAAAATTCGCAAGGATCAAAGAAGCGAAGAGATAGATGTTGTTCTAATAGAGAGCCCAATCGATATTATTGTAAATTCTGAACCTTTAGTAAATATAATATGTTTAAATAAAGACTTAATTGAATTGGCCACAGGGTTCTTGTATTCTATAGGAGTAATAAACAGTATAGAAGATATTAAAACTATCAAAATTGATAATATTGAAGGACGGGTTTACGTTGACTTAGTAGAGACTATAAATTTCAGTTCAAAAGCTTTAGATGTGAATCCCGTTAGCAGAGTGATTGATACTACGTGTGGAATTCCCTCGCCTTGGCGCGATTTAATTAAAGAAAAATTGAAGGAGACCAAATCAACATTTGATCTTAACAAACAAGAGACAATAAGCCAAGAAGTGATTTTTTCGATTATTGTTAAGATGCAACAAGAGACAAAACTATTTAGAGAGACAGGCGGTTGTCACGGAGCTGCGATCTTTGATATGAAGGGAAATTTATTAACTGTCAGAGAAGATATAGGAAGGCACAACGCGATAGATAAAGTAATTGGGTATTTGCTATTGAAAGGAGAATCTTTCGACAATAAAATTTTAACCTCAACCGGTAGGTTAACGGGTGATTCGGTTCTCAAGGCTGTAAGAGCGCAAATCCCTATTGTTACTTCTCTATCTGCCGCTATTGAATCTGGCATAAGATTAGCTTTTTCCTATGGCATTACTTTAATTGGTTTTGTCAGGGGTGGTACGATGAATATTTATACTCACCCCAAAAGAATTAAAATTTAGTGATGTAAAAACTCAAACTTTTATTTTTATATTATTGATGTTATTGATATCTTAAATAAAAAAAAAATTTAAAAAAGTGGGATTAATGAAAAATATAACATGGATTTTATTGTGTTTTCTAGGTGGAATTTTAATGGTTATAGGCTCAGCAACTGGGAGTGCCGTGTTTTACGTCTATTTGGCTAATCTTGCATCTTCTTATATTAGTCCAGATTTTATGCCATTAGTTGCCTCAATATTAACTGTTTTAGAGTATATTTCCTTTTTTGGGGGATATTCTGTTATCGTAGGAGCTATCCTGATATTGATCAAGCAAATTAGATTAGGTAAAATTATCATTACGGTTGCCACGGGTTTTGGAATGTTAGGGTTAGTCTTTTATGCGGGTACTTGGATCTTGGGAATTTCGGGTATTGCTGTCAGTCCTGCCGTTCAAGCAATTTTAAATCAAATGTACAGCCTATTTACTTACAATTCAGGGATGGCGTTTACTGGAACTGTCCTTGCTGTTCTTGGTAGATACGGAATTAAGAAACCTAAGAAAAGGGAAAAAGAAGATTCTACAGAAAAAGCAAAAAACGACGATTCTACCACGGAAACCCTTGATAGCAAATTTTGCCCAAACTGTGGCGAGAAATTGCCTATTACAGCCAATTTTTGCAACCAATGTGGAACTAATTTCGATTAATCAATCCTTTCTTTTATTTTTTTATTAAATTTAGTAAAGGTTTATATCTCAATTGTTTTATAATTCTATTTAGGGTTATTATATTTATATCTACAATTGATTTATCCATAGTGTAAAAATGAATCTTGAAATTTTTGGTGGATTGAACGAAATTGGAGGAAATAAAATCTTCATTAATATAGGAGATAAAAAGTTTCTCTTTGACTTTGGTCTTTCTTTTAGTGAGAATCAAAAATATTTCTCAGAATTCCTCACTCCACGCAAACTAAATGGAATTATTGATTATTTGTATTTAGGTCTTATACCCTCTATTAATAAATTATATCGGAACGATCTAATTACCCCATTTTCTGATATTTTGAATTCAGAACCATATAAAATTATTACTACTAATGAAAATATTGTGGATGCATTTTTTCTTACGCACGCACATATGGACCACTACAAATTCATATGCTTTCTCAAACAAAACACACCAATCTATATGAACTGGATTTCAAATACGATAATCGAGCATATCACAAGCACTTCAAATGACCCTCTCTTACATGAAGTTTTAAATTTTTATGACACTTTTAAAATCGTACCAAAAAAAAGACAACGTAAAGATAGTGAAATTGAATATAAGAGAGCAACCAAACCGGATTACAAACAATCAGAAATTAAGAGACCAATTAAGATTATAAAAGAAGGCATACCTATATCGTTTAAATCGTCTCAGGGAGAGGTCATTATTACTCAGTTTCAAACGGACCATTCAATTCCAGGCGCTTGTTCCTATATTATTGAGTGCGATGGGAGAAGTGTCATTTACACAGGCGATTTTAGACGGCATGGATCTCATAGTGCTTGGGTGGACGATTTTATTAAAAAAGCTTGTGAATCCAACCCAATAGCAATTATTACTGAAGGCACAAGAGTTCCGAATATTGAGGATTTCAAGAAAGGCAAATATCGTAGGGGTGAACAATCTGAAAGCGATGTAGAAGTTCGCTCAAGAGAAACTATTAGGAATCATCCGGGGTTAATTCTCGTGAGATGTCCTTCTAGAAGTCTCGATAGGATTTTATTATATTATTCGCTTGCAAAAAAGTTCAATCGAAGATTCGCGATTACTCCCAAAATATTTCACTTAATCGATTGCTTTAGAATGAGACTTGATAATATGGACGAAAGCGTTATAAAACAATATTATAACAATTACGATCTTCCTGATTTTAGTGATAAAAACTTCGTTATATATCTACCGCGAAAAGGTTGGGGCATATTCGAATCCGCAGATTATAAAGGGTATCAAAAAGATATCCTTAAAATTGGTAACTATGTTACATACAAGGATGTTAAAAAAGAACCTGAAAAATATTTACTCTATCTTGATTATTTTATGCTGAGTGAATTAATAGACTTAGATCAAAAACCTGGTAAAACTCTATTTCTAAACTCTGTTACTGACCCATTTAATGAAGAGATGACAATAAAAGAAGAGAAGTTAGATATGTGGCTAAAAAGATTCGGAATATCGAAAACTGAAACAGTTCATTCATCAGGGCATTGCACCGTAGATGGCCTAATGGATTTTCTTCAAAAAATTGATGCCGAAAATATAATACCCGTACATACGGAACATCCCGAAACATTTCAAGAATTTGGATTATCTGGAAAAGTAATTTTGCCTGAAAAAGGAAAAAAATATACATTTTAGAAATAATTGAGAAAAAAAAATACTTTAACACCTAAAAGGTGCTAATGTTAATTTGTTGGATTTTTGATTTGTTATCTGGATCCACAGACAATTTGGCGTTTTTTGGTAAAAATTAACCAAATTACGCTAAATCCAATGAATAATAAGAAAGAATTACCAAATGGAATTATCGGGTCGGAAATATCAAAGACCGCCAAACCGGAACGATCATCCGCCACATAGGCGTAATCTCCGCTCACGTAAACACCAATTGCATATCCTGTCGTGTCTTCGTAGATGGGTGTTCCCGGGTTTGTCGGGTTAGAAACATCAATGATCGCCAAACCGGAATCGCCATCCGCCACGTAGGCATAATTTCCACTCACATAAACGCTCCATGCATATCCGGTCGTGTCTTTGTAGACGGGTGTTCCCGGGTTTGTCGGGTTGGAAACGTCGATGACTGCCAATCTATCGGTACATGCCATGTAGACGTAATCTCCCCTCACATAAACGCCTCGTGCATTTCCAGTCGTGTCTTCGTAGATGGGCATTCCTGGGTTTGCCGGGTTGGAAACATCGATGACTGCCAAACCAGAATCGTAATCTGCCACATATGCGTAATTTCCGCTCACATAAACGCCATTTGCACCTCCGGTCGTGTCTTCGTAGACGGGCGTTCCTGGGTTTGCAGGGTTGGAGACATCGATGACCGCTAAACCCGAATCGTAATCTGCCACATAGGCGTAACCTCCGCTCACGAAAATGCCACGTGCAGATCCTATCGTGTCTTCGTAGACGGGCGTTCCCGGGTTTGCCGGGTCGGAAACATCGATGATCGCCAAGCCCGAATCGTAATCTGCCACAAAGGCGTAACCTCCACTCACATAAACGCCACGTGCAGATCCTGTCGTGTCTTCGTAGACGGGCGTTCCCGGGTTTGCAGGGTTGGAAACATCGATAACCGCCAAACCCGAATCGTAATCTGCCACATAGGCGTAACCTCCGCTCACATAAACGCCACGTGCAGATCCTGTCGTGTCTTCGTAGTAAACAGTAGATGCTTGGAGTGGTTGCGTATTAATATTCTCGTTAGGATTCTTCTCTTCAATGGGAATTAAGATATCTCTCTGTAAACTTATTAACAAATTTGGAATTACGATAAACATTGAAATAAATAAAATAATCAGCGAGATTTTATTTTTTTTTGATTTCTGCATTTATTTACACCACCGTCTTAAATTTTCTTAAAGATATCTTTTTAATATTAAGATGTTATTATTTTTAAAGAATGTGATCAGTAATTGAAAAATGACAGTTATGCGTTGCCCCCGATATAATAGAAAGAAAATTACAGCGGAATTTTCGAACGTGCTGAATATAATTTAGAATTTAAGAAAGGCGTTTTAGAAAAGTTTGGTAAATTGAACATATTAGCCATTGAAGAAAAGAAAAGTACTTTAGAAGTGTTAAAGAAAATGAAGAAATTAAGGAATAAAAGTAATTTTATATTTATTTAGTCAAGTATTGAAACATATATTAGAAAAAGATTTCTTCTAATTTCAGAAGTAAATAAAAGAGATTAAACTAAATTTTGATTTACCAAATTTTTTAATAAATTTTGCATTAAAACAATATAATTATTATATAAAATAAGATATATGATTGTATTGAGGAGATTATAAGAATGCCTGTACCCGTTGCGTTTATGCAGTTAAGTTCGTGTTGGGGTTGTCATCAGAGTTTATTAAACGCCCATCTAGGACTACTCGATATTTTACCTAATTTAGATATCGTCTATTGGCCGGCTGTAGTTGATTTCAAGCACGATTCATTGAAAGCAAGGAAAGATGGAAGTATTGTTGTTGGATTCTTAGAAGGTGTAGCTAGAACTAAACAAGATACAGCCAATATTAAATTAATGAGAAAGAAATGTAGTATAATAGTTGCTTTTGGGACTTGCGCTTGTTACGGAAGTGTAGCAGGTTTAGCAAATTTGTTTGATAAAGACGAATTGATAAAAAGAAAATTTATGGAAACCGAATCTATTACTGATAAAGAACCTAAGGAACCAAGCCAACATGTACCTGGAATCGAGGAATTTATTGTTAATGTAAAAGATATAATTGATGTAGATGTATTTATCCCGGGATGCCCACCAACGACGGATAACATAGTAGCTGCGATAACCTATTTGTTTACATTAGTTGGCGAGGGACCAAGCTCTCTCGACAAAAATAAGTGCGTATGCGATAATTGCGACCTTTTCAAAGAAGGCTGTTTTTTAGATAAAGGTAAATTGTGTTATGGTCCAATTACAGCTGCGGGATGTGAATTAATGTGTCCCCACGAAGGAGATATGTGTCTAGGCTGCTTTAAACCCACAAATAAGCCGGGTGAGAAGTTTAAGCTATTAAAACAGATATTAGATGGTGTAGAAGAATTAGACGCTGAAACAGGAGCTAGTTTACAGCATTTTCTTAATCTGTACTTAGGCGCGTCAAATATTACCAACTTTTATTTTAGGGGAGATTTATTGCAGCGACTAGCCTACGAACCCGATAGTTTCAAAGTAAAGGAAATTGAAACTGAGAAAGGCCCAAAACTAATTTTAGATGTCGAACCAACTGGGACTAATGCTATTGATGAAATTGTAGGAGCTTCATTGTTCCTATTAAAGAACGATCCATATTTTAAATTCAGTTCTAAAACGGTTTGTAGCCATTGCGATAGAGAAGTTGCTGATAAAGTTCCAACTGAATTGAAAAGAGACTACGAAGGATTACCCTCCATGGATACGTGTTTTTTAGAGCAAGGTTATATATGTTTGGGACCTGTAACACAAGCCGGTTGCGGTGCAATTTGTCCAAATAAAGCGAACGCACCTTGTTTAGGATGTTATGGCCCTCCAGTGGGAGTAGAGGATCAAGGTCTAAAATTTATTAGTTCTTTAGGTTCTCTCTGTGCCGACCGCGATGTCGACGAAGTAATGAAAGCGATAAAAGATCCAGCAGGGTTGTTTAATAGATTTACTTTAGCAGCTAGCGTCTTGGGTCATAAATACCACGATAAGATAGAGGAAGAAGAATAATGGTAATGATCGATTACGAATTAAAAAAAAAGGTAATGGATGCTAACATTCACGACGCTTTAAAATATTGCTATCAATGCAATCGTTGCACAGATGTTTGTCCCGTTGCGGATCTCGCACCAAATAGATACAACCCTCGAGATTTAATCTTAAATTCTTTTCTGGGATTGAGAGAGAACATATTTAGAGGGGACGATAATTTTAATATATGGGGTTGTACTATGTGCGACACATGTGACGAGATATGTCCTCAAAAAATCGAATTAACTGGCATATTTACTGTACTAAAAAATATGTCAATTGCTATGGGTGAAGGACCAGAATATTATACGATTCAAGCTTCAGCGATTTACGATAGTGGAAAAGCCATCCCACCCCAACCCGCAATTGAAAGAAGAAGAGAACAATTAGGACTTCCTAAAGTTGAAACTCCAAACATTGAAGAAGTCAAAACAATATTAAATGAAACTAAATTAAATAAAATTATAAATAAATAAGAAAAGAGAATTTATTATGGCTAAAGTTGAAGAAGAATATAAACTGTTTCCTGGTTGCACTATTGGCAACAGAATTCCGTTCATAGAAGCTAGCGCCCGTAAAGTATTTGATAAGCTAGGAATAAAGACTTCTGACGCTGCTTTTGCGTGTTGTCCCGATCCAGTTGGCTTTAATTCTGTTGACCATACGAGTTGGTTGGCAATGGGCGCTCGTAACCTAACGCTTGCCGAAGCTGAAGGAAAAGATATTGTTTCGCTATGTAATGGTTGTTTTCAAACCCTAAAGCTCGTGAATGTAGAGTTAAACCACAACGAACACGAAAAAGAAAAGATAAACAAAATTTTAAAAGAGGTTGGAAAAGAATTCAAGGGTTCAATTAACGTAAAGCATTTTGTAGAGGTCTTACACGATTACGGTCCCGAGAAAATAAAAGAATTTGTTACTCACGATTTTTCAGGGTTAAAAGTTGCGTGCCACACAGGGTGCCATTATAATAGGCCTTCTGAAATTGTTCAAACGGACGACCCAATGGAACCTGTAAAATTAAGGGAATTAGTAGCTGCAACAGGAGCAACACCAATAGATTACGCCGAAGAGATGCTTTGTTGTGGTTCTGGTGTTGGTAACGCTGAAGAAGCACCATCGATGCAAATGTTAGCAAATAAATTTTCTAGCGCGGTAAAGGCTGGGGCGGATGTTTTTGTCGTTATTTGCCCCGCTTGTTTCCAACAAATGGATACCAACCAAAAGAAAGCAGGAACTCAATCTAATAACGAATTTAAGATACCAATCTTATATTTAACCGAATTATACGCTTTAGCTTTCGGAATGAACCCCGACGAACTTGGATTAAAGTTTCACCGTGCTAGACTAACGGAATTTCTAGAAAAAAACGGGCTTAAATAATTTATTTTAATAATATATTTTATTTTAAAAAGCCATATGAGTTGAACCCGTCTATTTCATAAATTTTAATTTTAACAAATTTCCCAAAATCTCCTGTATAATCCTCTACAAACACATTTTTATAAGCGATATTTCTACCAAAAGCTTGATTTGGTTTAAGTCCTTCATGCAATACTAAAATTTCCCCTTCCCAATTTTGCCATTTTTCGTTTATTGTAATCAAGGATTCCCTGAAAATTTTTGATAGTCTAATTGAACGTTCCTTGATTACTCTGCTATTAACTTGTTCCATATCCTTTGCTTTTGTTCCTGGTCGTGGAGTAAATTTTGAAATGTTGAGAATTTCGGGTTTTAGCCATTTAATTAAATTTATAGTTTGATTAAAATCTTCTTCGGACTCTCCCGGGAAACCACATATTATATCCGTCGAGATGGTCATGTAAGAAAATTCTTTCCTCAAAATTTTTAGCTTTTCTGCTATATCTGAAATTAGGTAAGGACGGTTCATTTTTTTGAGAACAGCATCGCTTCCAGATTGAATGGGGATATGTAAAAATTGGTACACTTTATCAAGTTTGAAAATAGAAATTAATTGATCAAAATTATCAACAATAAACTTTGGATTTAGCATTCCAATTCTTAAGAAGAACTTGTAATCCAAATACACAATGTCTCGAACTAAATCGACTAATCTCGTGTTATTATATATATAAGTACTACAATCCTGAGATGTTAAGTATATTTGCTTAATTCCTTGTTTTAACTGATGTTTTACATTCTCTACAATATTTATCGGATCATAACAGTTTAATCGACCCCTAGCGTTTTTAACGCAGCAATAAGTACAAGAACCTAAACATCCCTCCGAAATTGGCACAATTCCAGTAATTTTTTCTTTAGGGTGTTCGATTAAAAATGTTGATTTGTCAATCGAACTTTTGGACTTAAAAACGAGATTATTTTTTCCAGATTTGATATCTTGAAAAATTAAAGGAAGGTCGTTTAAATTATCTAAACCAATAATAGCAGAAAAGTTTGGGATTATTTTTTTGACCACATCAATATAATTGGGTTCTATATGTGGTAAACAACCCGCGATGATGAAATATTTATTTGATTCTTTTTTGTAAGTGTTATACAATTCTTTCAGACGAGATTTTATTTTATTTTCGGTTTGTTGCTTTACGGCACATGTATTAATTATTACGAATTCAGCGCCTTCAAGCGTTGTTTCAGTGTATCCCGATTTAAATAAAAGGTTAGAAATAATGTTGGAATCCGCCTTATTTGACGTACATCCGTAAGTTTCTATGTAAAATAAATTCTTTTCCATATTTTTTAAAATCTGTACGAGTATATAACTATTAAAATGATATATGCGTAAAAAGTTTTTATTAAGGAGTAAAGTAATAATTTTTCAAATCAAGAAATAACGATCTTCTTTAAATAAAGGAAATTTTTTTAATTAAACTAATCTATTATTAGAATTAGAATTAATATATTTTAATTAATCAGTGGAAAATTATGACAAAGTACATTTACTGTAAAGTTTGCGATAAAGAAATCGATCACGCCGTAAAAAAGCCAATGGAAACTTTTCAGAAAATAATATGGGTGATGTTAACGATTGCAACAGTAGGAATCGCGGGTATCGTTTTTGCTTTTTATTACATGAATAAGAAGAAGGTTTATTGTCCTACCTGTCGAGCTAAAGTAGATTTTTCAAAAAAACCACATAAAAAACCTGAGGAAGAAACGGAGCCGCTCACCACAAAAGAAAAAATTCTCAAAAAAGCTGGAGAAAAAATAGAAGCTAAGAAGAGAGCAGAAAAGGAGGAAGAAGAAGCGCCATCGGAAATAACCGATGAGAAAAAAGAAGATCAAACATTTTGTCCCTACTGCGGAGAAGATATAAAACCCGACGCTGTGAAATGTCCATATTGCCATTCTTCACTAAAAACACCTTATTAATTTTAATTTTTAGAATCTTATCAATTAAGTATTATTTAATAATTAAATAGTAAAAATTCAAATAAACTAAAAGACATATAATATAATAAAAATTTGAAAATCTAATTAAAAATATTTGATAGAGTGAAAAAATTATGCCAAGAAAACCAAGAAAAGAACCAACGAGAGCAGCTAATCCCTTAGACGAGTATTCAACTTGGGATTTACGCATTGCTAAAACGATTTACTACTCAATTATAGTTTCTTCAGCAACCACGATTTTAGGTATTTGGCTAACGATTATTGGATGGTTAATAGAATCGGGTAGATGGGATAAGATAGCAGATTTGGGTGCAGGTGTCGTCGCTTTAATTATCGTTGGGATAATCGTGTTACATATGTTTTTACTCGTCCTATTTTATATTTTATTTCGAGGAGGTATACTTAGATTATGCCAGAGACTCTTCAAGGATAGAGTATTAGCCAAGAAGTACGAAGACTACACAACGCTAAGACTTTTAATAGCAGTAACACTAATTAGTGTTTATTTATTTCTCATAACATTATTTGTCGTAATAGTTCCTTCATTTTTCTTAGAAATCGTTAGTGCCTTTTGGTATTACATTATAACGCATTTCAACCCTGGAGAGTGGGTTTTGTTTGTCGGTTTAATGCTATTTATTATTGTGATGCTTGTGTATGTGGGTTTTGCTATTTGGAACCATGGAGTCTTTATCGTGCTCAAACGCGTTAAAAGAATAGAAGAAGAAGAAGAAATCGAAGAAGAGATTAAAAGGGAAGAGTTAAAAGGGGAAGACGACGAAAGTCTTCAAAAAGTCTACGAGAAACAAACTGGAAAAAAAGCGATGTATCGAGGAAAAGAAACTAAAGCGTACAAGTCTTGGAAACGCAAAATGTTGAGCTAAACTCAAAAAATAAAAAAGATTCTTTCTTATTTTTTTTCTTAATTTTTTATTAATTTTTAAATAAGTATTAAATTGTTTATCTGCTTGTAAAAGTCTTTTTAAAAAAATTAGAAAAAATAAAAAAGTTTATTATAGTTTGTTAAAAGTAAAATTTACCTTCTCATCATTCTGGGGTTGCGGAAAAGGTCAAGCTCAGTTTTAGGTATCTTGTAATCCGTAGTACCTGTTGATTTCATCTTTTTATACAATCTTTTAATTATTTTTTTAGCCTCGTCCATAAAGTTACAAGCCAAGCCAAAAAGTATCATGTAGCGCATAAAAGTTTTGTCTTTTGCGTAATCTTCGTCGAAGATTTCAATAACATATTCTTTTTGTATAGGATGCCCATCTACTCTCGCAATTACTTTCTTTCCGATTAAAAATTTATAGTTCCTCCCGGGACCGATAACTCCTTTTGCCAAAACCATTTGTAGCTTATCGCCTTTTTCTTCGGGAAGGAGGGGGAACGTCCAACGTGAACCCCAGAATCTCCATCCTCTTACGAATCGAATTAAACTTTTTACTCCTGGGACTTGTGCGTAAAAAACCGGTCCGGGGTGTTTAATTTCAAAACTCTGAATGAGAGAATGAGCTATGCTTAACTCTATTCCCCCTTTAAAATTACCACCTTTAGCCGTTGATTCCATGGTCTCTTCCATAATCGTAAAATAGCGGCATATGAGTCTTTTCTCCTCTAACGGGTTCTCTTCCCATTGCTCCTTATTAAAAGCAATGATATTTTTCTTTTGGCCGTCTATTTCAATTACGCCTTCGATATCGAAGTTTTTAGAGAACCAACGTGTTTTTGCGGTGTATTTGAGCTGTTGATGTATGCCCAATTCCTCGTCGTGCAAACGAGTTCTCCAAAAATTGACTTTTATCTTTTTATAAACAGTTTTTCCTCGGGGTTTTTGAACTTCCTCACCTTTTTTTGGTGCTGGTGCTTTTTTTTTTTTAGTAGGAACAGCCCTTGCCTTCGCTCTTGCCTTTCTCGTTTTATTATCTTCTTCAGGATCATTTTCCATACTTATTCACTCTTCCATTATTTTATTCTTGTATTAAAATTAAATTTTTTAGATAGCTTTTAATTTTTTCTTAATAAGACTTTTTTTTCTTAAGAATTTTATTAGTTATACAAATATTGTTTGAAGTTAATAATTTTATCGTTTTAAGTTAACAATTTTTAAGCAAGATATCCGTTAAGAAAAGAGAAAAGATATTACAATTAACTAAATACTAAATTAAAGTTGAATTTCACAAGACTCCGAATCACAGAACTTACTTCCTATTGCTCTGTCTTTTGTTTTATCCAAATCTAAAGGTTTAAGTTTTGAAATCATTTCCTCGAATTTTTCTTTTGTGATTTCTTCGTAAGGAGCTTGTTTATAGCCGTGTTCTTTAATCGGTAGAAAACTTACGCTTTTTAGCTTATCCTCAAAACACTCCAACACGTGTTTAATCTGATTTGCCTCGTCTTGTTTAAAAGTAATCGTTATTGACACTTGGTTGTCGGACCAATATTTTTGATAGTCTGCGGCATTTTCCGCTTGTTCCCATATAGAAACATCGTCCTTGGAACGTTCGAATAATTGTTCGTGGACAGGGAATTCGACTACTATAGTATTAGGAGAATAAGAATCTTCCTCTATGTAATAACCCGCATTTTTAATGGGTTCTATCAAATCAGAATTAGTTGAAATGCGAATTCTTCTAATATAGTATTCTGAATGAGGATAATGAATTCCTGGAGGTACTCCCGGAAGTAAGCTAACGGTTCCGCTCGGTTTAACCGTTGTGATTTTTATCGATTTTGGGATACACAACCAATCGGAATAATCCTCGTCCAATTCCCGTATATATTTATAGCCTTTATCACACCAGTCTAACATAGTCCTTCTCCCATGTTTCACAAAAGCTTCAATTATTCCCGTTTGTGAAATTCCCATTCGCCTATTCTTAAGCATAACTGCGTTAGTTTCTTGCCAATGCGTATTTACGAGCGTTACAGATTTGGCGTACAAATAAGCGGACTTTAGAGTGTCTTGATACTCTTTGTATGATTCATGCCTTGAAGGGAAGGTCTCCACAAGGCAGCAAAGCTCGAATGACTCCAACGTCTGTTCTCCGCAATTCGCTGTAAAAATCATTTCTAATTTTGGTCTATTTGTTTTAGTTTTCTTCTCATTTAATACGATTCCATAATTATGGTAGTCGTCTACAGTACCATTATAAACAACATCATATCCTAATCGTTTAACTGAGGCTATTTTATGATTATAAATTAAGCCATTTTCAATTAGCAATTCAGCTATTTTTTTAGCATATTGCTTATTCTGTGTTATTTTTTTAGAGCTTATTTTAGGGATTCCAGAAATCATAAGACTATCTCCAATTCTTAAATCTCGCGCTTCAACTTGTAACATATCCCTTAGAAAAAATTTATGATTTCCTGTGCATTTTATTGTGCTATCATCATCTAATTTTACTTCATATATTTTCTCATTATAGCCTGTAATTCTTGGATTTCTCATCATTCTTATTGCTGTTAATCCTTTATCATCTTTACAGTACACAGGAACATCGTTTCCTTCTTCTGCCAATAATTTTATTGCTACAGCATTCCTACCATCAGCGACAGCAATCAATGTATTACCTGTAATGCAAGGGTTTACGCCAGCAGCTTTCTTATCTTTATGATCTGGCGGGTTTCCCATTCGAGAATATGCTTTTGCGTTTTCTACCCAAAGAATTCCAGGTTCTCCATTCACAGCAATCTGATCTGCTATGAAAGAATAGTCTAATCCTTTTACTGCGAATATGCTGTTATTGCTTGCCCATCTATGCGAATATAGTTTTTCTTTGTCTTGTTTGCACTTAATGAACTCTAAATCGGTGGCTTCCCCTAAGGCTATCTCAGCGCTGCGCCTAACATTGCCTGCGACGACGCATTTTCCAATGAGATTCATAATATCCAAAATATCAAGTGATCTTATTGGTTGACCAATTCGAGCTTCTAAGATTTTTTGAATATTCATCAACATATCCTTTAAAGGGTCTGGACCGCTGGCAATTCCTCCAAAGCCTCTAATTGGCTGACCTGCAGACCTGATTAAGCTAAAATCAAACTTTGGAATTCGCTTACCTAAAAGATACGCTTCTATAACAAGTTTAAGTGCTTCCACCCAACCTTCTCTGCTATCGGGTATTTGAAAAGTAAAATGATCTTCTATAGGTTTTTTAATTGTAATTTTACCCGCTCCTTTCGTATCAAAACCGACCCCCACACCTAACATTAGCGCATCCATCACGAATTGAAACGCTTTCGAGTATTTTAAGTTAATATCGTCGGTAGAGGCAAAACCACAGTTATTGAGCGACATAGAACCGTGCCGCGCGATAAATTCGGTCCCCATCATCCATAATCCTCGACCAGGTGGCAGAAATTTAAAATTCCAGATTTTATCGTACATTATTTGAGCAGATTTCTGAGCTTTAGCATCGGTCCAAGGTAAACTTAACTTAATACAGTGCTCCTTTTGGATTGAATAACAACCTTCGACAACTCTTCTGATCGTTTCCCAGAACTCTTCTTTTCTGTTCTCTCCTTCTACAACTCTTGCGTAGGTTCTTTTGTACGTAATATACCCTAAAGGCCCCCAATCAGGTTGTTTCCCTATAAATTTAGCAAGAAAATTGTCGTCTAATGTGAAAGATATATTTTCCAAATTAATAGCTCGCGCGAACAGATTTCGATATTTATTTAAACCTCGTTGGGTTAGCTCGACACACACTAATTCTCTAATGTAATTAGTAGTGATCTCGTCAACTCCTAAACCAATAATTATTCGAATAACATCTTCCGTAACTTTTTCCGCAATGTTTATATCAAGACCAGTTTCTTTGTTTAATACTTTTGCTATGTTAGAAACTTCGAATTTTTTCTTTTCGCCTTTCGAGTTTATTACATATTTTGGATACAAATCTACTAATGAAAACGAATTATCAGTCATTATTTTACTCCTTAATTGCGATAATGGTTAATACATTAATTTTATCGGCGTTATACAAAATATCTAAATTTTGAGTGCCTTAACCTAATTTTTAATTTAAGTTATAATATAATATAAAATTATTGATTCAATCTTATTAAGCGATTGATGAATCTGTTAAAATCTTGCGTATTTCATATAATTTTACATCTACTATTCAATTACCCAATTAGTTTAAATTTTTAACGATTAATCTATATTACATCTCCTATGGTTTTCTAATCTATTTACGTCGGTTTTTTTAACATATAGAAACCATCATTAACAATATGTTTTTATTGATTAGCACATTTAAAAAAAAATTGAAATTGATTACAATATTATTAATATTAATAATTTTAAATTCGATTTAGAAAGTGCAAATACTAAAAATAATTGATTTTAACGATAATATTGGTGTAGTAAAAATTGTTAGACGAAATTGAACCGCCTGATATGAATGACTCTGATGGTGAAGTTGCTAAAGAAAAAATAAAACTCCAATTCCATTGGTATTTGAGTATATTTTTTGTTATATACTATTGTTCATATGTAATACCGGGAATTGTCTTTATGATGTATGTGATATTAGTTTTTATCCCTCTCTTTTTAAGGGTAGATAACTTGTTTGTTGTCTTTACGAACCTTGATTCTTTAATAGCTTTTTTAGCCTTACCGTTAGTTCTTATTGTGAGTTATTTAATCCACTTATTTTTAATAGGTTTGATCTCGCGAATTTTCTGGAGATACACTGAAAAAATCTCACCAAGTAAAGACGGCGTCATTCCAAGAAACATCCCTTCTAAAACGGCTAATTTATACCATATAAGATCCTTTATGATTAAATACGGAAAGAATGCTTTCATGAAAGGGATATTCCCGTGGCTTTCCAATTGGTTCTTCAACTTCGTAGGAACAAGCGTGATTGCAAAGGGCTCTACACTCGAGGAATCAGTAGTTACGGATAGAAACGTAAATGTCGGAAAAAACTGCTATATTGGAGTTAATTCGGCGCTCTCTAGCCATTTTGTCGAGGGAATCTTCGGAAATATAGTGTATTTCGAAATAAAGCTAGGAGAAAACGTTACTTTAGGAGGTTTTAATAACATTGCGCCAGGATGCGAGCTAAGAGATAATTCGTATTTATTGCCAATGGCAGCAGCAACTAAGCACAATTTACTGAAAGGAGATAACTACTACTTTGGTATGCCTTTACGCAGGATATTCAGGAAGAAAGTTATGAATTACTTAAAGATTAGCGAAGATAATTTAATTCAAGCTGAAGAATTAAGAGTTAAGCAGGAAAACGCAAAGTTAGAAAGGATACAAAAAGAAGTAGAAAAAAATGAAAAAAAAAAAGTAAAAAATGAAGGCGTGAGATAAAATGAATGAAGATATAGAAAATGAGAATAAAAGCTCTGAAAACATAGATGATGACTCTGACTTTAACATTGATTTTACTACGAGTTCTGCTATTAACAGAGTTAGTCTTAAGTTTTTAATAGTATATATACCAATCTTTTGGTTTTCAGGTATTATTGTAGCAACTTTTTGGTACGGCTACACTGTGGGTACAGAACCATGGATTATTAAATTGTTATTTTTACCCATTTTATTGTTAGCATTTATGTTTCTTTTCATTATTAGTTGCTTCTTTTTTAGTAAGCTTCTGTTAATTTTAATAAATTTAATACACCTTCCCAAAGAAGGAATTTTCCGAACTGAGAAGGGCGACACGGATTTTGAATTTTGGAGATTAAGAAACGAAATAAAAAAAATTGTTTTGTGGTTGATAAGAAACTGGCCTCTACCTTGGATAGACGTATTAGCTTTTCGCTGGTTTGGGGTAAATATGGATTTTTCGAGCCACTTGAACGATGCGTGGTGCGACGCTGAATTTATTAAGTTTGGAAACAACGTAACAATCGGCCAAGGGGCCGTTTTAATGAGCTCAATGGTTGTAGGTAATTATCTAATCATTAAAAGAATAACATTCGAAGATTTCTCCCTTGTTGGAGGACAAAGCACGATTGCTCCTGGAACTCACTTTGGAAAAGACACTGTTTTAGGTGCGGTATCAGTTACCACTCTTAATCAAAAATTAGAAGACGGGTGGATATATTCAGGTATTCCTGCTAGGAAATTAAAGCCTAATCAATACGCTGAAATGAGAAGAGATATTATACAAAAAGTAGATGTTGACGAAGAAGAAAAAACTGAAGTAGAGCACGAAGTTAATATTGACGAAGATAAAAAACATTTAATTAAAGGAAACAAGGAGGGCGTTAAAAAGTGAGCGTTCCGAATTCAATGCGAGTTGGTCCTTTTTGTGCAACCGTATTGGCTAAGAAAAAATATTTGCTTTTGTACATTTTTTTAATATGGATAAGTCTACTTCCTGCGATATTGGAAATTTGGTGGTATTGGCAGATCTTGTGGTACGATTTAAGACCACTTCATTTTTATGTGTTTTTACCTCTTTATTTTATTGTGATGTATATCACAACTGTGTTTGCTGCGATTTTCTTTGCTAAAATTTTATTAATTATAGTTAATGTCTTTCACAAACCAAGAGAAGGCGTTTTTCTAAGGGATTCCGCAGACAAAGATTATAGATATTGGAGCCTTAGAAATACGATTAAAAAGTGGCCAACCTGGCTTGCGCATAAATTTCCCTTTCCATTTTTAGACAATATTTGTTTCAAGGTGTTTGGAGTAAAAACAAAATTTTCTAACTCTCTTTTTGAAGGTTGGGTGGATACTGAATATATCGAGTTCGGTAAAAATGTAGTTGTTGGTCAGGGTGCCATAATTCAATCTTCGGCTATTATAGGAAACTTTTTAATTATTAAAAAAACTATCATTGAAGAAAACGTTAGAATAGGCGCACATGTAATAATTATGCCAGGCACCCATATAGGAAAAAACTGCATTTTAAACACTTGGTCGTCTACAATGGTAGGTCAAGAACTAGAAGAAGGTTGGGTGTACAATGGGGGTCCTGCGAAAAAATTCAAGAAAAATAGATTTTTTGAAGACATTCCAATCGAAAAACTTACTAAAACCGTTGGAGACCTTGACGGACTATTAAAGAAATACGATGAGCAATATGTTAAGCGGCAAGTCAAAAAAAAGGTACCTCTCAAAGAAAGAAGAATCCATATAAGAAAAGAAAAATCCGAAGAAAAACCGGAAGAAAAAACTAAAAAAAAGGATTAATCATGAAAATTGGTTATGTTCAAACCTCTCCAACCTTTAACGAAAAAACTCAAAACTTTGAACAAGTAAAGAACTTATTAACCAATATCAAAGCAGAATTAATTGTATTACCCGAACTTTTCGCAACCGGTTATACATTCATCTCTAAAAAAGAAGCTGAATCTTTATCGGAAGATATTAACGGGCAAACCGCTCAATTTCTAAAGAAATTATCAAAAGATACAGGTGGAGTCGTAATTGGAGGGTTTGTTGAAAAAGATGGCGATGAAATATTCAATTCTGCGATGATAGTTTCAAGAAATGAAGTTATCGGTACATATAGGAAAATCCATCTATACTATAAAGAAAGCTTATGGTTCTCTCCCGGAAACAAGCCTTTACGAATTTACGAAGTAAACAACATGAAAATCGGAATAATAATTTGTTTCGATTGGATATTTCCGGAGACAATTCGTACGCTCACGCTTCTTGGAGCTGATATCATTGCGCATCCCGCTAATTTAGTACTTCCATATTGCCAAAAAGCTATGATCACTCATTGTTTGGTAAATCGCGTTTTTGCTGTAACTTCTAACAGAATTGGCAACGAAGTAAGGGGAAAAGACGATTTTAAGTTTACGGGGGGAAGTCAAATCACGTCTTATAACGGGGACATACTCTCGTCCGCACCAATGGATAAAGTCTACATTAAATTTATAGAAATTGATGTAATCCACGCGAGAAATAAAAAGCTTAATAGTTATAACGATTTACTAAATGATAGAAGACCAGAATTCTATCTTCAATAATCATAAAAATCTTGAAAATAATCCAGATCACATAAAAACAATTATCTTAATTTAGAAAAAACTACTTGGTTCTCCAAGAAACTTATTATCTTTTTGCAAGTTTTTCGAACTATATTCTTATTTGGATAAAAAATTTCTGGTCTTGGACATTCGCTATCAAAAACACACGAGTTCTTATCTGAATCGTAAATTAAAGGGTAAAATCGGCATCCTTGAGGTCTTATCTCGTAAATTTTACATAATTTTGTTTCCCCATCGAAAAAGAAGCAATGTCCGTTAATATTTTTTAATTGATAAAAGTTATCTTCAGTTTTTTGTACAAAATCTGTTTTTCTCAAGGTTGTTTTATGACTACTAACGATAACTTCGATGTCTTGGTCAGAGAGAATCATCTCTGTCTCGATACAGCAATTTCCACAATCTTCACATCTATTCTTCATATTATCTTTTCTATTAGTATATGTGATTTTAAGGTTAGTTCTTAATCGTTTTGGTAGTTTTGTTGTTAATATAACTTTAAAAAGTAAAAAACATATCTATTTTACTGATGTCTAATTTATGATTGAGTAAATAATTGAAAGAACTCACTAAGTAACTTATCAATACTTTTCGTATGATAGAAAATGCTTGAAGAAATAAAACCAGAATCATTGGATGAATCAGAGGATTCTCAAGAAGCCGTTATTAAAGAAACTGTGAAAATACAATTTAAAATCTACATATTAGTATTTGCTTTTATTTACTATTTCTCTTGGATAATCCCTGGTATAATCTTAATGGCATATTTTTTTATGATTTTTCGAGTGTACTTTTTAGATACCAGCAATTTTGTTATGCTTTTCACAGAACTGTATCCCCTCCTCTCATTGATTCTAATGCCGCTTTTAATAATAGTTTGTTATCTTATACACCTATTATTAATTGGATTAGCAACAAAATTGTTTTGGAGTATTACTGAAAAAATTTCCCCTTCAAAAAATGGTATAATCCCAAGAAACATACAAAGTAAGACGGCAAATTATTATCATATGAGAAGTTTCATGATCAAATATGGAAAAAATGTATTTACCAAAGGAATGTTCCCGTGGCTTTCCAATTGGTTCTTTGACTTTGTAGGTTCAAGCAAAATTGGAAAAGGGTCCACAATTGAAGAATCTGTAGGATCAGATAAATTTATTGATGTTGGGAAAAACTGTTATATCGGTGTAAACGCTACGTTAGCGTCTCATTTAGTGCAAGGCATATTCGGGAACATATCCTATTTCGAAATAAAGCTTAAAGACAACGTTACCCTCGCTGCGATGAATCAAATTGGTCCAGGAACCGAAATTGGCAAGGATTCTATTTTATTACCCTTAGCCTCATGTACTAAACACAGCGTATTAAAAGGGGGGAAATATTATGTAGGAATCCCCCTACGTAAAATTTTCAAAAAAAAAATTTTGGATTATTTAAGTTTGACACCTGAAGACTTAGAGCGAAACGATACTCTTAATGAATTTATTACAAAAAATAAAAAAGACAAAACTAAAGAAAAAACTAAAGAAAAATCTGAAGAAGATTTTACTGTTAAGCAGGAAAAGGAAGAACCAGTTGATGTAGATTGCCTTACAAAAGAAGATCTAGCTTTGGACTTTACAACTAGTAGCGCTATCAGTAGAATAAATGTTAAATTTTTGGCAGTATATGTTCCCATTTTCTGGTTAAGTGGATTAATGGTAGCAATATATTGGTTTGAATACACAAGATATTTTGGACTAGAAACGATTTTGTTTTTACCAGTCGCAATCTTTTCTATGTTGTACATATTCATCTTAGGAGTGTTATTTTTTAGTAAAATGCTTTTAATTCTTGTAAATTTAATACATAAACCGCGAGAAGGTATTTTTCTCGCTGAAATTGGAGATAGAGATTACGAGTTTTGGATGTTGAGAACAGAACTAAAAAAGATCAGCCTCTGGCTAATTAGAAATTCTCCATTTCCTTGGGTAGATGTAATAGCGTTTAAATGGTTTGGAATAAATATGGATTTTTCGAGCCATTTAAACGATGCGTGGTGCGATGCCGAATTTGTAAACTTTGGTCGATATAATTTAATTGGACAAGGAGCAACAATTATGTCCTCGATGGTAGTCGGCAAATACTTAATAATTAAAAAGGTTATAATTGACGATTATGTTATGATTGGCGGTCACACAACTATCGCCCCTGGCACGATAATGGGACATGATTCGGTTATGGGCGCTATCAGTTCAACTACATATAATCAAATTTTAGAACCAAATTGGATATATTTTGGAATTCCCGGAATTAAACTAAAAGAAAATAAATATGCCGAAGAAAGAAGAGATATTATAATAAAGCGCGATGTTGACGAGCAAGTGAAAGTTGAGATGACTTACGAAGTTAATATTGATGAGGATAAAAAGAAATTAATAAAAACGGAAAATAATAAGGGGTAGAAATGTCAATTCCTAATACTATGCGCATAGGTCCATTTATACCGACAGTTTTAGTAAAGAAAAAATATTTACTTTTCTATCTAATTATCGTTTGGTTCAGTTTTATTCCTGTTTTTTTAGAATTTTGGGTTTATTGGCAATTTTTGTGGAATTATAGTAGACCAATTCACTTTTATACATTCTTACCTCTTGTAATTCTACCAATGTATATTACCCTTGTATTCAGTGCAATTTTTATTGCCAAAATCTTATTTATAGCCGTTAATGTCATTCAGAAGCCACAAGTTGGCGTATTTTTAAGACATCCAAGCGATAAGGATTATCGGTATTGGTGTATTAGGAATATAATAAAAAGATGGCCATTTTGGTTAAGTCATCGATTTCCTTTTCCTTTTTTAGACAACATCTGTTTTAAAGCGTTTGGAGTAAAGACAAAATTTTCAAATTCTTTATTTGAAGGCTGGGTGGATACTGAATTTATTTCGTTCGGACAAAACGTTGTTGTTGGTCAAGGAGCAATCGTACAATCTAGTGTGATTATCGGTAATCTCCTCATAATTAAGAGAACTGTTATTGAAGACGATGTTAGAATTGGTTCTCACGCAATAATCATGCCTGGTACTTATATAGGAAAAAGAAGCGTCTTAGCTGCTAATTCAATAACAACGGTGGATCAAAAACTCGAGGATGATTATATCTACGTAGGAATTCCAGCAAAAAAATTTAAAAGAAATTATTTCTTTGAAGATGGTTTACAAGATAAAATAGGACAAGTTGAAGATGTAGAAGCTTTAAGGGCAAAATATGAAAAAATTTATACTAAACGCTACGATGAAAAACCAAAATATAAAGAACGAAAGAAAATAAAAAGAAAGACGAAAGCGCAAGAACAATATTGGTACGGGGTTGAACTAGAAGAGGGAGAAGAAGACGATATGTATGATGATCCATTTAACATTTAATTATTAAATTGCCTATTGAATTATCTACTAGTTTGAAAAACATTACGCTTTTAAACATAAACAGCATAATTTATACTAAATTATTATTTTATGTAAATCCTAAGAATAATAATTATAAAAGAGAGACAGAATTAGGAAAATTAGATGGAGTTAAGATTATGCCTATTTTAGAGCAACTTAAGGAAGCAACTCAACTTACAAATCCTTGGATTAATAGCTGGAAAAATGAAGGAAAAAAAGTATTAGGATATTTTTGTTCTTATATTCCCGAAGAGATTATCTACGCTGCAGATATTTTACCGATCAGGGTTAGAGCAAGAACGTGCACGGATACACCAATGGGAGATGCTTATCTAAGTCCCACCGCATGTAGTTATACAAGATGTTGTCTTGAGCAAATCAATAGAAAGGAATTTGGATACTTTGATGGAATTGTTTCGTGTAATTGCTGCGACCAGATTAGGAGACTCTACGATAATATAAGATATAAGGCTCCGTTTTCTTATCATTATATAATGGGAGTTCCCGGTTATGTCAGTGAAATTACATTAGATTGGTTTAAATATGAACTCTCTAAATTTAAAGTAAGTATTGAGAAAAATTTCAATACTAGTATTACTAACGAAAAGTTAAGTGATACGATTAGATTATTTAACATTTCTCGTAAATTGCTTAAAGAGTTATATGAGCTCAGAAAACATGAGTCTCCACCTATTACAGGTAGTGATGTATTAAATATCATTTCAGCAGGACTCTCTATTCCGAAAAATGAGTTTAATGCTTTACTGACGCAGCAACTTGAGGAGATTAAGAATAAAGAGGGTATTTCTGATTATAAATCGAGAATAATGATAATCGGAAGTATGCTTGACGAACCAGAATATTTACAAATTATAGAGGATCTCGGCGGATTAGTAGTCACTGATTCGGTATGTTTAGGGACTCGATATTTTTGGGATATGGTTGATGAAACTACGAGTCCTCTTGATGCTCTTGGAGAGCGTTATTTATCGAAAATCTCATGTCCTCGTATGACTGATGGTCATATGAAAAGAGCGCAATTTATGATGGATATGATTAAAGAGTTTAATGTTGATGGAGTAATTTTTCAAAGAATGAAGTTTTGTGCGATATGGTGGGCTGAGATTTTCATGCTTAGGGACAAATTAAAAGAAGAGGGTATTCCATTTCTTGATTTAGAAAGAGATTACATATTAAGCGGCGCTGGAGCTATGAAAACTCGTGTTCAAACCTTTATAGAAATTTTAGAAGCGAGGTGAAAAATTTGGATATAGAATTATTTAATAAATATAAAAAACTTGGAAGAGGTAATTGGGGGAAAGATCTTACTATGTGGAAAATGATGTATTTGGGATTTCTAAATCGATATAGAGATGAAGAATTTACCCCAGTTTTGGATTTATTACTTAATATCTTCCTTGACCTCCCTAAGGCAAGGAAAGAAGGAAAACTTGTTATAATGCATCCATTTAATTATGGTCCTGAATTATTTCACGCAATGAACTTAGCACCTCTTATGCAGGAATTATTTAGTGTTGGATTAGCCCCGTTACATCTTAATGAACCTTATATAGATTTTACCAATAAAATTGGATATGGAGACAATCCAACAATCTGTAATGCTCAAAGACCATTGATTGGTTCTTTTATGCAAGGTGTTTCACCAATTCCAGATTTACTATTTTTTCTTTCAACGCCTTGTAATTCTCTTGCTATGACTTATCAAGTTTTTGAACATTTAGCTAAAATCCCTGCACATAACATAGATGTTCCCTATTGGGCTTATGAACAACAAGATAACGAATTTTATGATGAGAATACTATTGCATATATGGTAAATCAAGTAAAGGATTTAATAATATGGTTAGAAAAAGAAAAAAAGCAGAAGTTAGATACTGAAAAGCTCCAAGAGACAATGAAAAATGTGAATCAATCAAGGGAATATATATTAGAGTTTAACGAACTTTTAAAAACGGTTCCTTGCCCAGTACCTAGCCTAGCAGGTTTTGGGAACTTTATTTCCATGGTGACTCGTGGCGGTACTGATGATGCTGTTAAAGCTACCAAATGGCTACGTGATTCTGCATTAGAAAATGTAAAAGATGGGATAGCCGGTGTACCTGATGAGAAGATTAGAATTGCTTGGCCTTATACTCATGTCTTCTTTGATGCTGACCTTCTCACTTGGTTAGAAGAAACATTCAATGCAGTGGTGATTATGGATATTCTTGGATACTACCAAGTCCTACCTCACGATATATCTACAACAGAAAAATGTTATGAGAGTTTAGCTAAGGGAACTTTAGATTTCTCAATGGTGGGAACCTGTCGTGGCCCAATTGAGTATTATATCGAATTTTTATTAAACTATGTAAAAGAATATAAAATAGATTGTGTGATTATGCCAATGCAATTTGCGTGTAAACACGCATATGCGATGGCTCGAGTTGCTTCTGAAGCTGTGCGAGAACAAACAGGAATTCCGGTTTTAATTTTTGGTTGTGATCCTTATGATTCACGAGAAGTAACTTCAGATGCTATAAGAGAGAGGATTTCAGAGTTTCTCACTCAAGTAGTTTTATAAAGGAGGTTTATTATAGAATTGTTAGTAGCTGGATGTGATGTTGGTTCATTAACAGGAAAAGTTGTAATATTACAGGATGGTGAAATTTTATCTTATAGTATTGTTCCTACAACACCTAAACCTGAAAAGACTGCTCAAAATGCGATGGATGCGGCACTTCAAAAAAATAACTTATCTTTGAATGATATCGAATTCATTGTAGGGACGGGATATGGTAGGATTAAAATTCCCTTTGCCAATTCTCAAATATCAGAATTGTCATGTCATGGTAAAGGTGCCCACTCGGTTCTCCCATCAGTTAGAACGATAATTGATGTGGGAGGTCAGGATTGTAAGGTAATTAAAGTGGATAAGAACGGAAAGATTCTGGATTTTGCTATGAATGATAAGTGTGCCGCAGGAACTGGAAGATTTTTGGAAGTAATGGCTAGAACTCTGGAGCTCAAGCTTGAAGAGCTCGGTCCTATATCTTTAGAATCAAAGAATCAGGCTAAAATAACTGCTCAATGTAGTGTCTTTGCTGAAACAGAGGTAGTTAGTCTTATGGCTGATGGTATAGAAGTAGCAGATATAGTAGCAGGGATCCACGATGCTGTAGCCTCTAGAATTATGTCTCTTGTGTATAGAGTTGGCCTTGAAGAAGATTTGACAATAACTGGAGGAGTAGCAAAGAATATAGGAGTTGTAACCTATTTAGAGAAAAGGTTGGGTGTCACATCAAAAAAATTATCGGTTGATCCTCAAATAATAGGAGCTTTAGGAGCTGCTTTAACAGCAAAAGAGCAAAAATAATAAAATATATTTTAAGAAAAGGTCTATTTAATTCTATTTCATTTGATTGTTTTCTCAATTAGCTGAGAAATATCGTATGCCTTGATTTCGTCATTTTTAATATTAGTTTTGAATTGATTTAGGCAAAATGGGCAAGATGAGACTATTGCTGATGCATCGGTATCTTTAGCTTCTTCAATACGTTCACGAGCAGCGAATTCTGACAGATCTTTGAACGCAGCTCTCACTCCACCGCCAGAGCCACAACACCACGCATTATGTTTATTTCGATCCATCTCAACGAGTTCAATCCCAGGAATTTCTTCTAAAACAGCTCTAGGTTCTTTATACATTCCCATATGACGACCTATATGGCAAGGATCATGGTAGGTTATTTTCATATTAACATTTTGTTTAAATTTTATTGTCCCATTTTTTAAGTTTCTTAGTATAAACTCAGGTAAATGTAAGATTTCAATTCCATGCTTAATTCCAAACTTTTTAGGATAAATGTCTTTTAACGCTCTATAACATCCAGCACAGGAGGTTATTATCTTTTCTACCCCCGAATTCTTAAACATCTCAACATTATCTTCTGCTATTTTTCTTGCATAATCCACTTGACCCGTCATATACACAGGAGAACCACAACAACTTTCGTTTTCAAGAATCTTAAAATCAATACCAAGTGTATTCAATATTCTAACGGTAGAAATAGCAATTTCTTTTTCTCGATAACTAGATGTACAGCCAACAAAGTATGCTAATTTTGCGTTTGGAGATTGGAAAGCATCTGAAGGAAACCAATCTTGTCGACTTTCATTTTTTTCTCCATAGGGGTTATGAAGCTCTTCTACATATTTTGTATACTGTTTTTGTTCGGGCATTGGACCATATCCCGCTCGAACGGCTTCTTCTCTCATCGCCATTAACCACTCACCAGCATAAGTGTGAAGCTCTGGAATTTGACATTGCTGAGTACACGCTAAACATAAAGAACATTCGTAAAAAATCCGAGCTAGGTTATCGGTCCATTTAAGTTTATTTTGTTGAATACCCCAAGTAAGTAAATTTTTTCCACCCAAATAGTACGCTTCAAACTGCCCAAATTCACCTGAGGGACAAACCCGAGCCCAATTGACATCTTGAAAAACAGTTCTACAGGTTCCACATTTCCCACATTGGTATACTATATCCTTATAATGTTCAATCCCTTTATACTTATCTAACTTATGATCTTCTTGTTTTAAATCTATTTTTTCTATACCCGTACCTCTTATATATCTAATCTTTTTTGCCATACTAACTACCCCAACCATGTCCTGGATTCATTATCATATTTGGATCCAAAAGCTTTTTTATTTTTTTGATCAATTCGTTAGTAGCGGGTAATGTCTTTTCCTCATATACCTCATGAGCCCAAAGTGGAGCCTTATACATTACAACCCCATCAATTGATTGAACTTCTTCATGGATTTCCTTTAATACTTGTCGAGCAGACTCAATTTCCTTAGGATCGTCTTTATTAAAATTTATGTTAGTTCGAGCAACACAATAATGACCACCAAATAAAATTCGGGAATAAAATTGCGGAGTACGCCCGTATTTTAAGGCTTTTTCTCTTGCTAAAGCGTAAAATTTCGCGATATCTCGAGTTGAACAATAACTCCCAATCCATTGACCCCCACCGCCCCTAGAGAAATTCCAACACCCCCATAATTGAATTGGTATCGTACTGAGAAGATCTGTATCAATTCCTTGGGGTTCGATAAGCCTACCTTCTTTTAAAATGGTTTCAATTGCTTCGCATTGAGCTTCATGTTGTTTTTGGGTATATGCCTGTGTGGTAATAATTCCTGTGAAATCGGGTAATTTTTTTTCTAAGGGATCTATAGGAATATTTTTTTCATTTGCAGCTAATGTCGATTGAAGCCACCCATAGTTTTGAATTACAAGATCACATATACCTAACCCCACCTTCGAAAGTTTAAGCATAACTGGGACTCCAACATCCATAGTCCTCCCAACCACAATATAATTCCTTCGATATGGTAGTTTTGGCCATAGTTTTATGGCTGCTTTAGTCACGATTCCTGTAGAGCCTTCCCAACCAATGAACAAACCTGCTAAATCGGGTAATGGTTGTCTTCCGTACCAGTAATCAGAAAGACAACAAGAGCCTACTTTCACTAATTCACCTGAACCTAAGACAGCTTCTAAACCATTGATGAATTCTGCTCCAGTTCCACCAAGCATTCCCAAGTCAAACATACCATAGCATAAGCAAGAAGCTACTACTCCCGTTCCGGGTGGTGACCACGTTACGCCCGCTCTTAAATCTGGATTGTTTTTTTGAAGGAAACCTTGTAAATCGGCCCATGTTGTTCCGCCTTCGACTAAAGCATACATATCATCTTCATTCACTTCAATTATTCGATTCAGCCTTCTCAGGTCAACAACGATCCCTCCCTTTACTGGTGTAGCAGTAGAACCAAAGTTGATCCCCGAAACCCAAGGTATTATTGGAATTTTGTGATTATTTGCAATTTTAACGATTTCTTGGACTTCTTCCGCTGAATTTGGCATTATTACAATATCACATATTCCTTCTGGTTCAGCCGTGATAAAATCATAGTGGTAGAGAAATGTTATTTCAGGTTGATCTGAGACATATTTTTCTCCAACAACTTTTCCTAATTCATTAACTATTTCGCTATTAATCATAATTAATTCACCCATTAAATATTATTAATTCAATCCCATTATTTATACAATTTTTATTTAACCAAATTATTATTTAAATATATAGAAACATGAATAGAAATCTCGTCAGTAATGAGAAAAAAAATTAAAGTATTTGGAGCGTCAGTTGATGCGAGTGACTTCCCTCTTAGTATTCAGATGAAACTTTCCTACTTAAATCAATTAACTCAAAATATTGGTAATAAATCAAATTTCATTGATCCCTATGAAGCTTTTCTTATGCATTCTAATATTTTAAAAGAGCAAAAATTCCTCAAGATTGGTAAATTCCCTATTGACTCTTGGCTAACACCTAAACCCAAACTGGAGGACTTCCACCTAATAAATCAATTTAATTTCTCAAAATTTACAAATGATGGCTTATTAAAACCAATTTCTGATAAACTTAAGAGATATATAAACGTTAATGTATTACCGGACATTCCCTTAATGATTGGAGTCGACCACTCGTTAACGGGAGGTGTTTTAACTGCTCTTTCCAAAGAATATGGATCTGAAAATCTATTAGTCTTAATTTTTGACGCTCATTTTGATGGGTTACCAGCAAATATATCACTCGATATCTCAAAATACACAAGCGATCATCCCAATGAAGTAAATCCTTTAATACCTGAATATAATTATTCACAAATGGAAGGTATTGAGATTAATAATACTTACACTTGTGCTTCTTTTCTAAATAATTTGATAAATGATAAAATCATAAGACCTGAAAATTTGATAATTTTTGGATGTCAAGATTATCCAGATGAAAAATATCGAGCTTTAAATGATCCAAGAATTGTAGAATTTGTTGAGTTTTATGATACAATGGAAAGAAACGGTGTTAAATTCATACCCAAAGCAGAAACTTCACAAATGCTTGATAGACTAAAGCAAATCCTAAAGGATACAGTGAGATCAAATTTTTATCTGTCCTTTGACGTAGATGTTGGTGCCTTAAAAGAAATTATTGCTTGCCGATTTAGAAATGCTCTAGGACTTGATCAATCAACAATCATTAGTGCTGCTAAAATTATTAACAACATAATAAAAACATCAGATAATAAGCTAGTCGGTCTTGATGTGATGGAAATTGAAACTCATTTATTAAATAGGGTTTTTCCTAAGTCAGGTAGGGAAGATCAAACAATTGAAGTGGTGGATAATTTTCTTAGAATCTTATTTTACTAAATCTTAAAAATAAATGTAAAAAAAATAGGAATTATTTTAATAATTATTTCTTTTCTTCTCTTAGATAGAAATAAGTATTGAAGACTATTAATACTATCATTACTATGGTGTCTAACCAATGAAAGATGAGATTAGTTGCTGAGCGAGTTACGTAAATAATCGATGTAACATTGACAAGGACAAATATAATAAGGCCAATAATTGCATACTGGAAAAACAATTTGATATAATCCCAATCTCCCTTAATTATTCCAAGCAAAACTGTAATTCCCATAGCTAATAAAGCTCCACCAAAAAGTCGCCAAAAGTGAGGGTCAAAATACGGTGCATCATTAAGAGAATAAACAGTTTCTGGAAGAAACACATACATTATACCATAGACAAATGCGACGATCATGTTAATAATTAACACAATTTTCATTTCTTTTGAGAATTCTGCCATGATTTATATACCTTGAATTTCGTTTTATTAAAAAATTATAAATAAATAATATGCTATATGAATATAAAAGTTTTTACTAAAAAGTAAATTAAAGTGCAATACTGAAATAATTTAATAATTTAATAGCTTGATATTTTATACAAAATTATAAAAAGAAATAAAAGGTATATAGAATAGGAGGAGGATTGGTCTGAGAAGAATCAAACCAAACTCAATCCTCTGTTCTATATGCAGATTAAAGATTTCAACCCTCGATGAGACTTTCTCTCCTTAAGTGCTATCTCTTACCTATGGATACTCAATAAGAAATGAGTATTTAATTCTATTTATAGTTTTTATTGTGGAATATTCATGGAAGTTCTGAATCGTAATGGAATTATGACTATTAAAATGAATAGAAAATAAGATTTTATAAATTCTCATGGGGATTCTGAGAAGAATAAAGCAGTCTAGTAAATACAATAAAGGTAAAATTTTGAATTATTTGAGTATGAAATATAATCTCCTGTTGTTCTTTCCTTTATTTGCAGTTTTAAGGATTTCAATCTTACCTATTTCGTTCAAATTTTTAACGTGCGTTCCACCATCTACTTGTTCGTCTATATCTCCAATTTTAATAATACGAAATTCCTTAATGTTTTTCGGTAATCCTATTGCTAATCTGGCCAGTTCTGGTTTTTGTAGAACTTCTTCTCGAGACATATAACCTATTGTAACAGGTAGATCTTTTTGGATGATTTCGTTTGCTTCATTAACATAAGCCCGTAGCTTTTCAGGTGAATAATCCTCCATTGAGAAATCCATTCTTGCTTTATCTAATTCAATCTGGTTGCCTGTGATTTTAGCGTTCGCTCTTCGGAATAGAAGATTTGAGACGAGGTGACAAGCAGTATGGTAACGCATATAAGTATATCGCCTTTCCCAATCAATTTCGCATGTAACCAAGTCTCCTTTTTTCAATCCCAGTTTTTCTACTTCGTGGCTAATTTCCCCAGAAAATTTGCCTACATAAACAACCTTGAATTTTTCACCGTCTTTAATTATATAACCCTCGTCCCATGGTTGACCGCCTCCTTTAGGATAGAAAGCTGTTTTATCAAGGATAATATATTTATCATCTTTCACAGAAACAACTTTAGCGTTCCAATTCTTTAAATAGGAATCTTTCATGTATAATGCTTCTGTCATAGAGAATAAGAAAGTAGTTACACTTATAACTTTATTCTTAAGATTTTCTGGCAATTATCCAAAATCTCTAAAATCAACCAGTTGGTAATTGAAGAGATAAGCAATATGGACGAAAATATTGAATCTTATTTTCACATGGAAATTTGAAGCGTTACCCTAAAACCCTAGCGGGGGTTGTCAACACACATCTAATATTTATATGTATATCTCATTCAAAAAAGGGTATATTATATATATTTAAGCGGAATCTATTTATCATTTGAATCTTAGCGTAAAAAAGCGCGTAATCTTTTTGCATACTTTGCAATAGTAGTAACCTTCTTCTGTACCAATTGTTTTAGTTTTACAGTTCGGACAAAATATCATTCTAAATCAATTGATAAAGGTTGCGATTTATTTTAAAGTTTGAAATTATAGGAAAAAAGTACGCTTTAATTTTGATTAATATTTAAAAAAGTTAGTGTTTAAAGAAAAACTATAAATTTTAAATAATTTAATATAAATCTCAGAGATATCAATTTGAAAAATAACCGAATTTTTTATTCAAGTGAAGCGCATGAAATTTGTTGAATATAAGAACGAAAAATTTGAAATCAAGGATGGTTTTCTAGATCTTGGTTTATTAGAAATTAAAGATATCTCTGAAATTGAAGGTTTAGACAAAGTTGATATAATTCATTTAGAACTCAGTTCAAATGAGATTACGGAAATTAAAGGACTGGAAACGCTTCAGAGCCTAGAAATGTTAAATTGCGGAAGCAATAATCTTACCGAAATTTCGGGATTAGACGAATTAGTAAACCTAAAAATCTTGCATTTAGCATCAAATCAAATTACAGAAATAAATGGGCTAGATAGTCTTACCGAGTTAAAGGAATTATATTTAAGAGGGAATCAAATTAATAAATTGAGCGGGTTCAATTCCTTAACTTCGCTTCAAAAATTAGATTTGTCTTGGAACGTAATTAGTAATGTAGAAGGGCTTGAATTACCAAATTTAGAAGTGTTATGGCTTGCTGGAAATCAGCTAGCAAAAATCGGGGGACTTAAAGATCTAAAAAATTTGAAAGTTTTGAATGCGGCAGGTAATCTAATAACTGACATTAAGGGGCTTAAAAACCTGAAAAATTTAAAGGAATTATATCTAAATGATAACCAAATACAAGAATTAAAAGGTTTAGAATCTCTTACTCAGTTAGAAACGTTGTGGATTACGGCAAACCAAATTGAACTGATTAAAGGTCTAGATAACAGTAAAAATTTGCAAGTTTTAAATTTAAAGGATAATAAAATTCGCGAGATTAACGGATTATACTCGTTAACGAAATTAAATAAGTTATTTCTTTCGGGGAACGAGATAACTTTCATAAAGGGACTTGAGACCCTTCAAAATTTAGAGACATTAGATTTAGGAAATAATCAAATCAAAAATATAAGTGGTTTAGAATCTTTAACTATTTTAAAGGACTTATGGCTTCATGGGAATCAAATTGAAGAAAATTTACTCGCGCAATTAGGAGGAATTGATTCTAGCGGATGCGCTTTAGAACCGTTAAAGTTTGTAGAATATTGTTTAATTAATCTATAAAAGTTCGTTTTAAGAGATAAAAAATCAGATTTCCAATATATCAATTAAACTTTTTTTTATCTCCTGAAAGCATTTTGATTCTTCGGGAATTTCAATTATAGATTTACCTTCTAAATCATATTTAGTAATGACATCATCTTCAGGAATTGATGCGATTAATGGTAAATCGAATTCTCTAAGCGTATCCAGAATATTACTAATATCACCTTTAACTCTATTTATTATAATGCCTATTTTTTTATAATTTGTAAATTTATTAGCGCTTTTTCTAATTGACTTTGCAGTGTCTATACTCCTTAGAGATATATCTGAGATAATTAAGATAATATCAACAGATTTAATTACCATACGGTTAATTTGTTCAAGTCCCGCTTCACAGTCGATCAAGACGACGTCAAAGTCGCTAGAGATTGATTCTATAACTTTTCGAAGCAAAGCGTTCGAAGGACAGAAACACCCTGGACCTTCGGGCTGACCAATTGAAAACAGGCTATAGTCTTTACTCTCCTTAATAGCACTATAGACCTCAAAATCTATGTTCTCTGCTAACGTTTTGATATCTCTTTTTTTATTTATTGTTTTATCAATTAATTCGGCTCTGACCATCTCGAGACTTTTCTCTGGAAGTAAATTAACCATTTTACTAAGATGTGGATGAGTAGGGTCTGCATCAATTAGTAATAATTTATAATTATAAGAGATTGAAATTGCTTTAGCAATAAGAGTTGTTACAATCGTTTTACCAACGCCTCCTTTTCCGACAATAGCAACTATAAGCGGTTTTTTTATCTGGTTATTCATTTAATATACCTTAATTTATTCGTTTATTTCTCAATCTCCTCTCTTGAGACTAATACTTGCTTAATATCTAAACATTCTTTTTGATAAGGACATATTTCACATCCCCAATCGTAATCACAGTCAATCCTTTTTTTCCATTCTTCTATTTTCTTTCTCCATTTCTCTTTAAATTTATCTGTAATTTCTGACGATAACCTAATGAATTCTTCAATAGAATCAGGATATGAACTGATTAATATAACTTCTATAGTTTTAATTAAACCTTTAAATTTTTGTTTGTATAGTGAAATAATAGCATTTCCTAAAAATTCGAACGAAAATCCTTTCTGTAGGGCTGATGTACTTAATCTGCACCAAAACCTGCGAGGAATAGTTCGAATGGAAAACCCTTCTATGCCATTTGAGATAAAACTCAATTGCCTTAACTCATTTATATCCTTCTCTGTGCTGTTCTCGACTCCAATTAGAATCATCATCCCAAAATCCATATTATTATCCAAATTTTCATCAATTTCTGGACCTAATAAACTGATCTTTCCAGTTTCGATTAGTTGAGCCTCTTCAATTGGAAATACTATTGAGAAGGATTTCTTTTTCATCCCACCAAGTTCTATACCCGTCTCTTCTTCAAGGATGATTTCTTTAAATTTATTTAATTCAACTTTGAGCCCAAAATTATTTAAAAAAGCAGTGTGATTCGAGTCTGAACGATAAAAGATCAAGGGCTTTCCGCGCTTTCGTTCCTTTTCCAAGAAATCTCTTATCTTTTCTATAATAATTTTGTTTTGCATTAATTATAATAAACCTTCTTTACTTTTTAAAGAGGATCTTAATATTTTCATAAAAAAAGATTTTAAATTCCCAAACGATTAACTATTTAAATTCTAAAGTCAATTTTACTTTTATATATACTAAAATACTAGTAGGAATATAAAAATGATTTCGATTCAAAAAGGAGAAGATTTGATTACAATTACATTGCAAAATATTTTAAGTTATAGGAAAGACGATGAGGATTTCATAAATCTAGTCTTAAACTGGAATAAAACAGTTTTAATTGAGATTGATGGTTTTTACCCAGTCGAAGTTATATTTGACCGCAACGAAATAAAATTTAAAACAAAAGATTTTGATAAAAAGATAAATCTGAAAGTAAAAATGGGCATATACACATTTTTAGATTTGGCATTTGGTAGATTAAATCCTATAAAAGCATTTCTTAAACGTAAGTTTAAAATAAAAGGATTGTTTAAAATTGGAACTGTGTTAAAATTCATGAAAATCTTTTTAGTAACGATGAAAATGGTTGCTTCAGACCCTAACAATAATTATTTTGAATTAAATAAGGAAACAAGATAATGAGGTGAAAAAAAATACATGACCGAAACAAAAGAAAGAAACATGTATGAGAAGATAAGCAAAGAGGATGTGTTTAAAAAGTTAGTTGAAATATTTGGAGAAAAATATGTAACCAATAAATCAGGAGATTTATACCCATATTCGTACGATATGACCGAATGTAAGCCTCACATGCCTGATTTCATAGTTATTCCTGAAAAGACCTCGCAATTAATCGAATTAGTTAAGTTTTGTAATTCCAATTTAATTCCAATTGTTCCTTACATATCTGGAAATAATGTAGGGGGTTTAACGATTCCGGAAAACGGTGGAATTCTCGTTGATTTTGGTAAAAAGATGAACAAAATTTTGCATATTGATAACATTATGATGTACGCTCTATTAGAACCTGGAGTTACCTTTGGTCAATTGAAAAAACACTTAGACGAAAATTACCCTCACCTAAGATATAGTTATCCTTATGCCCCTCCATACGCAGGGGTTGTTGGAAATGTGATATTGAGTGGTATGAATAATCTCTCGTGTAAAATTGGATCGATGGGCGATTCAATTAACGGTTTAGAAGTAATTACTGCTGGCGGCGAAATCGTTAGGATAGGTTCGTGCTTTTATGGAAAGAACGAGGCATCACCCGATAGTTGGTGGAGTAGATATCCTATGCCAGATTTAATGGGCCTCTTTATAAATTGGCAAGGTATGACAGGTTTAGTAACCAAATGCGCCGTTCAACTATGGCCTAATCTACCCATCAAACAAACCTATATCGCAGTAGTTTTTAGACTCACAGATGTAGCTTCAGTAATGAGAGAAGTTGGTAGAACTGATGTTATAGACGATATTTCAGCAGTTAGCATCGAAGTAGTAAAGATGGCTGTAGAAATTCCTGAACCTAAAAAATTTCCGGGTGAACCCTATTTCGCAGTAATGTTTTCAATCTCGGCAAAAACAAAAAATCAATTCAATGCTAGAATGGAAATTTTATCCAGCGAAATCGAGATTTTAAATAAACAAGGAAAAAAAGTTATTTTGATTAATGCTGACGAGTACGTCAAATTATTTAATTTAAGACTTAGGTGTTACCTCGATTTACCGTCCGTAGTACTTCCACTAGTAGAGTATTCAGGCTTAACTTGGTTTGGTTCGTACGCTCCAAGTCACAAACTCGAGGAACTAATCGAAAAGGTGTATAAGTTATTTAATAAACACGATATAACTCCATTTATTTACATGAAAATGATGAAATCAAGTCATTACGCGATCTTTCGTCCTATTATGCGTTATAACAAGTTTAAAGAAGGCGAAGAAGAAAGATACCACAAGTTGTTAGAAGAAATAACTGATGTAAGCGTCGATTTGGGATGTATACCATACAAAACTCCTGCTTGGATGACAGAAAAGATGCGCAAGAAGATTAACCCAGGATGGATTAACCTATTTGAAAAAATAAAGAAATGCATGGACCCACACAGCATATTTAACCCCGGAAGGTGGAATACATAAATGGTAGAAATTGATAAAAGTCTCATGGGAAAAGATGTTTTGCAATTAGCATTTGATAACTGTATCCGTTGTTCTACGTGTAAATATTCTTATAAGGGTTTCGAGCCTTCGTGTCCTTCGGGAGAGAAGTTTTTATTCGAATCGTATTGGGCATCTGGGAAAATAAGAATAATAAGAGGAGTCGTAACCGGCGAATTGGAATGGTCTGAGGATTTAAAAGACGCTATTTTTGCTTGTCCAACTTGTGGGGCTTGTATGGACGCTTGTCAAGCGCCTCACGCCGATTACATCGTAGATATGATAGAAGCTTTAAGAGAATTAGCTGTAAAACATATTGGGCCAGCTAAAAACCAAGAACTTCTGGTTTCTCGTTGCGAAGAGAATTATAATCCTTATGGAGAGCCTAACTCTGATAATGAAGAATTGAAAAAACAATATGACTTACCAGATAAAGCAGATTGGGTTTATTATATTGGATGTACTTCTAATTACCGCCAACAAAGTTTAAGGGACTCAACCTTAAGATTCCTAAAAAAAAGCGGTATAAATTTCACTTTAATAGACGAACATTGTTGTACGAGCCCTATGATTCGAACTGGGCAACTTAGCTTTGTTAAAGATTACATGAGCTATAATATCGCTCAAATTAAAAATACCGGCGCTACTAAAGTTATTACTTCATGTGCGGGTTGTTATAGAACATTTAAGAAAGATTTCGAAAAGTTTGGCGAAGAATACGATTTTGAAGTATTCCACTCTTTAGAATTAGTAAAACAACTATTAGACGATAACAGATTAAAATTTAAATCGGAGTATAATAAAACAGTGACTTATCACGACCCTTGTCATCTTGGAAGGCATATGGGTGTTTACGAACTTCCTAGAGCGATTTACAAGCAAATCCCAGGGTTAAAGTTAGTAGAAATGAGAAGGAATAGGAATTTTGCTTGGTGTTGCGGCGCTGGAGGTGGCGTAAAAATTGGGTACCCTGAATGGTCTGTAGAAATATCAAAAGAACGCCTTGAAGAAGCGAAGGAGACCGAAGCAACGGTAATATCGTCAGTATGTCCCTTTTGTAGGACGAATTTAAGCGATGCAAACGAACATTATAACTTCGATTTTGAAGTATTAGATTTAATGGAAATTTTAGATCAGATTGAAATCAATGTTTTAAACAGATAATAATAATAATAAAAAAGTTATTTTAATTTTTTATAAATCCTTAGGAATGATTCCTAGTGTAAATAAAGAAAACGAAGAGAAGAGAACATACAACGTTGGCAAGAGAATATAAAGAAAACCGAGAAATCCTATCATACCCATAAACATCAATCTATGTCCTCTTTTTTTAGGATTTTGGGGATTATAAGGGATAAACACTAAGAATATCAAGAGAAATAATAAAAATAGGTAATATAATGGATAGTAGATAGAACCTATGAACCCAAGCCATCCTAAATGAGTTAACCAGCCAAGTGGATTTAGTTTCACGCAATACACCTTTTATTTGTAACTAATTGAATTTGTTTTAAATTTATTACTATTTAATATTTTCTGTTTAAGAAAGTTTACCATATTAATTCCTCTTTTATTGATTATTTATTTTAAATTATGATGGAAATCATAGATCAATTAGATATTGAAATTGAGAAGTAAAAATAAAGGGAATTATCAATTTTCCTTAATTTTATCTAAAATTACTTTTTAGTAAAAACTTTATAAACTAATTTAGCAAATCTAATAGTAATAATTGATTTTGAAGAGAGAGATCGTATAAGGGTGTATAATATGGAATTAGAAGATGAAAGATTTTCGGAAGACGAAAACCTATGGGAAGAACATAAGATTCCATTAACTTATGATCAAGAGAGTATGACAGAATGGTTTAATGAAAAAAGAGGGGGAATTAAAGGAAGAGCAGATGTCTTCTATCTTATGTTTGGTATAACGTACAATTGTCAACTTAAATGTCCACATTGTTGCGTGGGTAATTATAAAAATGAGCCACGTCGAGAACTTTCGACGGATGAAATTAAAGACATATTAGATCAATCTGCTAAAGCTTTTGTGGTCAACTTCTTTGGGGGTGAACCAACCATGAGAGCAGATATAATGGAATTAATAAAGTACGCTTCAGAAAGAGCTGTGTACGTATTTTGTGATACAAATGGATTAAAAATCACGAAGGATTTTGCAAGACAATTAAAGGATAGCGGTTTAGAAATGCTTTATGTTAGCATCGATAGTCCAATTCCAGAAAAACACGACCAATTGCGCGGAATGAAAGGAGTATATAATAAAGCCGTTCAAGGTATAAAAAATGCGCTTGAAGTAAGACTAAAATGTACTCTTTCTACTTATGTAACCAAAGAAACTCTAGCTAACGGTGAATTTGAAGATGTAATCAAATTAGCAAGAGAGTTAGGTGCAAATGGAGTAAGATATTTATTACCTACCCCAGCTGGTAGATGGTTATACAATCCTGAGGTAAAATTGACGCCTCAAGAAGAGAGAAAAGTTAGAAAAATTGCGAAATTTCCATTTGTATGTAGAGATTTTTATTTTCAAACTCAAAGTTCAAGTCAATGCAGGGGAATAGCAGATAAAGTGTATTTTTATATTTCGCCCTATGGAGATGTCCAACCTTGCTGCTTCATGCCACTTACTTTCGGAAATACTAGGGAAGAACCTCTAAAAACAATTTTAGAAAGAATGTGGGGGCATCCAATGATGTGCGAATCTTGGACAAAAAAAGAATGCCCGATGTTAAACGAAGAATTCAGGAGCAAATATATAGAGACTATTCCTCCTAAAGCTAAGCTACCGTTTAAAATGTAAAGAAAATTTTTATCCTTATTTTTTAATCTTCAAGTTCTTTTAGATTCTTCTTATTTACTTCAAAATTATAAAATTCATTTATTGAAATTTAACAGTTTTGTCACATGTCTTATATAATAAGATTTCTTAATCGATCTTACTAACAATTTTAAATGAAATCTAATAAAAATTTTAATAAAAAGGTATATAAAAATGGCTGAAATTTCAAAAGAAGCGAAAATTGTATTATTGATAAATATTATTTCTTCTTTTATCTTTGCTTTCTTTTTTTTAATAATTCCAGAAATTTATGCGGATTGGACTAACGAGGCCTATTTTTCTCCTATTTGTTGGCGACAACTAGGAGGAACACTTCTATTATTTGGTATATTTGGCATAATCGCTTTAATGCGAAAAGAATGGGAGCAAGTAAGAATATTCTGGGAATTAGGAATTGCGTTCCTAATAGTCTTAGTTAGTATAGACATATGGGTCATGGCTTATGGCTTATTTGATTATACGGTAATTGTTGAAATTGTGTTAGTTGCAATTAATATCTTTTTCTACATAAGAGAAAGGCGATAGAAAATCAAATTTCTAAAAACTCTAATTTTTTATTTTTTTTATTTTTTTAAAAACATATTAAATAGTTATATGTAAAATGTGTAGCGTCTATATAAAAAAAAAAGAGTTTTATAACTTGCTATTCGTTAATCATGGCTAGGAACTCGTCTTCGGTAATGATCTTCGACCCTTGCCCTTGAGCTTTTACGTATTTGCTTGTTGGCTCGGTGCTATTGGTGACCAGATACGATAGGTCTTTTACGATTCCACTTTTTGGAGTACCGCCGTTTTCCGACACCAGCTGGTTCGCTTCGTTTCGGGTCATGGTTTCGAGCTTTCCCGTAAAGCAGAAGGTAAGTCCATCCAATTTGTTGCTTCCCATTTTTATACTCCTTGTTTTAATTTTATTGGTTTTTAAAGTTTTAAGCATGTCAAAATATAAAGCGTGAAACTCGTTGCGAAACTGATTGGCAGTAATGTCGCCAAACAATTCTACTCTTGCCAAATCTTGTACCGTTGTTTTGTGAATCTTCTCTAACGTGTTGTATCCCGTCTTTACGACCTTTTCCACGAGAGTTTCTCCTACATTTTCGAGGTTGAATCCTCCGATAAACTTTGACAAAGACACTTCTTTTACCGCAAACAAGTTATCTAGAGCTTTCTGAGCCGATTTCTCGCCCACTCGATCTAGTTTCGTAAGATCAGAAACCTTCAATTCGTACAAATCTGAGATTTTTTGAACTCTTCCCGAATCGAACAATTGTTTTAGGATCAGTTCTCCGAAGTTTTTTACTCCGAGCCTTTTGATCCACATCGTTAACCTGTGATAAGCTCTTTTCGAGCAATCTTTATTAGGACAATATAATCGAGTTCCTTCGTTAATTAAAGGTGTCTTACAAGCGTTGCATGCGGTAGGAAATTCGATCTTTCTAGCATTGGAAGGATTTTGAATAACTCTCTCGATCTTAGGTATGATATCGCCTCGTTTCGAGACTATGACCTTCGAACCGATCTTTAAGCCCAGTTCTTCAATTAAATTTGGATTGGCAAGGCTCGCTCTTTGAACAGTAGTGCCGGCTATTGATGTGGGTTCGATTATGGCTATTGGCGTGTAATTTGATCCGCTCTCGCTCCACTCCACTTCGATTACCGTAGATTCCACTTCTTCGGGGTCGAACTTGAACGCAATTTGTTTGGTCGGTCTCGCTCTTTTCATGTCTTCCAAGTCGATTTCTTTTCCCTTGATTACCAAACCGTCAATGTCGAAATTAAGCTGGTCTCGAATCGACGCCATTACTTCGTCCCGATAGTTGACGACTTCTTTCGTGGTTTTAAACATATGAGTGTCGACAACCTCGAATTGATAGTTCCTTAACCATTTTAGTTTCTCTAACTCGTTTTTAAATCTATCATCTGGGTTCTTACTAATCGCGTCGTATACAATTATTGTTAGGTCTTCGCTACCTTTACCGTCTTTCCTTTTAGTTATACCGCTCGCCATATTTCTACAGTTTTTTGCATCGGGATATTTTTTCTGGAAGATATCCATTTTTAAAATTATCTCCCCTCTGACCGCTCCCGTAAATTCTGGGTTAACTTCTGGCACGAAAGCAATCATTTTTCTTACATTGTGAGAAATATCGTCTCCTATTAGACCGTCTCCGCGAGTCACTCCGTATTGGAACTTCCCTCTAAGATATTGAAGTTCTACGCTTATACCATCTAGCTTGAATTGAGTAATAAATTGAGAATACCCTATCTTTCGCGCCCATTTAGAAAACTCTGCGGGAGAGGTTACCTTTGCTTGAGAGTTCATAGGAATTAAGTGACGAATTTTATTGAGGTTCGCATCGAAGTCTGTCCCTACTTTAAAAAAAACTTCGTTGCTAGGATCGAGTTTCTTTAATTCATCCCAGAGCTTATCGAACTCCGCATCGCTAATCTCTGATTGCGAGTTGTAATAGAGGTGCTGGTGATATTCTACCTGTGCTTGAAGTTCTTTTACGCGATCAGATTTTGGCATTAATGGGGATTTAGAACTTTTTTCTCCTGAAGAGGCGGACTCGAACAATTTTAACTGTTTAGCCAATTGATTTTCATCTCTTATATTTTGAATTTGGTTTTTTTCTTGGATTTTGGTTAATGTATATTACTCTTATCTCGATAATAAAACTTACTACTTTTATAGTTTAATGATTTTTTGCTAATTGTGATAGTCGTCTTAGTATATCTTCTCTAGAATGAGATTATTAATTATGGTAATATTAGAAAAAAATAATTAAAAAAAATATAATTTTTAAGCTGATTTTTTATTACTGAACACTTTGGCCATCAACATCGACGCTACCGGTGGATGTTGTTAATGCGAATGTATATTTATATGTCGCTATTCCATAATTAATTGAAGAATAAATACTTCCTAATCCTCCTGTTATCTCCATAGTAGCATGAGGGATGTAATTGATAGATCCTACGCCGGTCGAGCTTGTAAATTTAACGCCTGTATTAGCTAAACTATCTCTGTATAGCACTTCTATACTTCCTGTTGATGATTTCATGGAACCAGTGACATTAGCGCCCATATTTGTATATTGATAAATCTCCGCATCGATACTACCCGTTGAAGTTTCAAGTTTTAAATCGATATCTTTGGCATAATACATACTATAACTTTTGAATGTCACGCTCCCAGTTGAGACAATTCCAGTTAAATCATCTCCCATGAAACAATCTGTGAAGTTTAATAGAAGTGACCCCGTTGATGTAAATGTTTCAAACCCGTGACTAAAATTGGTATTTTTGGCAAGAAGATCAACGCTCCCCGTACTAGTCTGAAGTCCAACTTTCCCTTGGAACTCGTTGGCACCTAATGTGATTAATTTAACAGAACCTGTACTCGAAGTAAGGGAAGTGCCATTTAAGATTACCTCATCTGGAACTGACATTTCTATCGCACCAGTAGCCATTGTGGCTTCAATATCAAATATTACATCGGTTCTCAGTGTGACTGTTATTGTAATTTCATATGATTTAAACCAGTACGATGGATCAAACCAAATGTCTGGTAAAACCTTAAGATCGAATATGCCAGAAGATTCAGCCCACCATTCAGTACTTGGATTAAAGAAATCCAAGTAAGTTTTATCAGACATGAATAAACCCGCAATCTTTAAATTGACATCGATTTCTGCGAAATAAGGAGTCGCTGTAGTATTATATTTAACGATAATTTTTCCGATATCTGCATTAAGACTCAAATCTTCAATAGGATCGGGAGAGCTTGGTTCGTATTGAAAGTTAAATGAAACATCGATACTCCCGGCTGTTGTAACGCCGGTAACTATAAAACCAATACCTCCACCAACAATAAGAGCAGATATAACAATTAGAGCAATTTTATAATTTCTCAATTTTTTCACAATTGTATTTTTATTTTTATTAGGTTAAGATTAGATTTGTTAGGTAATATTTAAATAAAATTTAGACCGATTTTTATGAGTATTTACAGTGTTAAAAACTTTAATGCAAAATTTGCACTGTTTTATGACGAGATTTCTTAAATAAATAAAAAAATTAGAGATTTTTCACTAAAGAAACAGCAAAATTCTTAGCGTTTTCGAGATCCATTTCATTGGGGCGTCCTTTAATTTTCTCCATATCTTTTTTTGCTTTCTCTCTTTGTTCTTCTGGCAATCTTTCTAACATACTTAACTGTGTATCTAAAGGTATTCCTAAATTCTCGCCCACACAATCAAATTCACCAATAATTTTACAATTATGCTCTTTAATGATATTAGTTATCCGTTTAAATGGTTCTTGAAATAATTTTAAACTGGCATGTGTACAAAAATAAGCGAATTTCGTAGGGAGATCAGGAACAGCTTTTTTTATCATAGTTAAGATTGATTTATCAATTCTACTAGCATAAACTCCTGAACCTAAAAACACAATATCATATGAATTCAATGTTGTAGGGTCTACATCTTTAGCACGAATTAAGTCTACATCGTAATCTATTAAGCCATCCTTCATACTTTTAGCTATTTTTTCTGTGTTTCCCGTGTTGGAAAAATAAGTAATTAGAATCTTCATATTATTCACCTTAATATCTTATTAAATTAATTATCGAATAAAAATAGTAAAGTCATAATTTAAAGCAGATTTTTTAGGATAAAGAGACAAACTTCCAAATATGTTATCAATCAACAACTAAGTCGAAAAATTTAATTGCATTTTCTACTGTTCTTTCACTAACGGTATTTTGTGGTACATTATGAGAAAATGCAAGAGCCGCAATTGAATATTTAACATTTAACGGTACATTCACAGGTCCTCGTAGATATGGATGTTGGTAATAACTATCAGTTTCCGTAAGTATAGAATTTAATGGAGTATTTTTTGTAACTCTCCGCCATTTATTAATACTATATGCCGAACTAGGAACGGAAAGCATATAACCTTGCTTGGGTAAAGAAATTCCATACTCCTGTGGCCCAGAAAAGCAATGCCACATAACTTTTTTTGGATTAACATTAAACTCCTTAATAATATTAAGAATCTCTTTTGTAGCTCCATCTCTTTTATTAAAGCGGTGTTTAGGGTTATTTCTATCAAATTCGTGCTCAGCAGCGTTTCTAACGTGAAGAACATAAGGTTTATTATAACTAACAGTCAGTTCAAAAATTTTCTTTAGTTCGATAACCTGTTTATTTCTCTTTTCAAGAGTCTTAGCATGGTGAAAATCTAAACCAATTTCTCCAATTGCTAAATATTTCTCTTGGTTACATTCAATATAATCGACCCATTTTTTCCATTCTCTTTCGTATTGGAATTTAGGAGTATAAGTAACAGTTTGAGGTGCCCAGCCACATGTAAAACCCATTCTTTCTTTTCCTTCAATAAAATTTAAAATTAAATCAAGAGTGCTGTTATCGATCGAGCTTGTTATTATGTAAGCACCACCGTTTTTAAAAAAATCTTGATATTGTTGCTCATCGGATGGCAACCTATCGTTTCTTTTAGGACGAGGAAATGGTAAGTGACAATGAACATCAATGAATTTAAGGATTTCTTCTGGTTCTGGGATATCGATTTTCTTAGGCATGTTTAATCAATACTATATAATATTATAGAACATCTTTTGTGAGAAAATAATTTTAACAATTTAATCTTTGTTTTAACACCAATAAAGATGCTTTAATTAAATTTTTATTAAAAATTCATAATCATGTATAATAATTTTAGACATTGGAATGGATATTCATTTTGTAGAAGAAAAAGAATTAATGGATCGATTTGGAGATTCTTACAGAGAATACAGAAATGAAACCCCTGCTTTTTTCGTACCCCCTAAAAATTGGGGTTTATTCTCTAAATATCTTATTGGAATGGCGTAGATAGTCGATATTAAATTAATTTCAAGCTTGTCAAGAGGTTACAATAAAGTAAAATATTTTCAATAATCTTTATAGTTGAATAATATTCATTGTTAATAGAGGTGTAATAATTTGGTTCTAGTCTCGATCATAAATTTTATTTCATTACTATGCGCCTTTTTTGTTATGGGCTATTTTTACACCCTCAGTATCCAACCCATGAAGCGTTCAGAAAAATATGGTGACAAAGCTTGGAAAGATTGTAAAAAATTCCGCTCAATTGGAGGATTTGCTGAATTTATATCTATTGCAAATTTAATCCTTTGGATTTGGTTTCCTCTTCCCATTGTAAATGAGTGGATCATCAGTTCAAATATCTGGATTGGGATAATCATAGGGATCTGTATATTGATACCAGGTATATATCTTCTGATAAGGGGGATGAAGGATGCTGGGGCTGAAACTCTAACTCCTTCTAAAGAAACAAAAATGTATAGTGGAATTTATAACTATATTAGACATCCTCAAACTCTTGGAGAGTTTCCTATGTTCATTGCTATGAGTTTTATGTTTAATTCATGGTTTTTAGTAATACTTTCCTCATTGTTCATCATAATTTATACACCCATAATGATTCACTATGAAGAAATAGATCTTGTTAAACGATTCGGTGAAAAATATACGGAATATCAGAAAAGAACGGGAGCATTATTTCCGAAATTAATAAAGGCATCAAAATTAAAATAAATAATAATAAAATAATGTGAATATATCTATGGAACAGTCCAAAAAAGTCTATAAAATTAAAGAAAATAAGTGTTTATATGTAGCATCAATTTTAATGCTACTCTACTCCTTACTAGAAATTGCAGATAGCATTGCGATTATCCTAATTGCATTTAATATCATCCCAAATCTTTATTTAGAATGGGGTATCCCTATAATAAAACAACTTATGGAAACCCAACCTTTATCTCTCGCACCCATTTTCTGGGCTTTTACGATAATGAGAACCGTTTCAGCAATTGGGCTCATAAGAAATTTATTATGGGGATTTTGGATTGGAGTAAGTAGTTTACTCATTACCATGATCCTTACCATTTTATTTCTACCTATTGGTGCTTTTGAACTTCTTGGGTGTGCTATAATCTTCATTTTATTAGTTATGGGGTATTGTAAAGATAAACCAATAATATAAAACAAAATAGAGATGCTTTAATTAAATTTTTAAACAACCTTTTTTATTTAAATGATATAATGATCGAAGAATTAAAATCTAAACTTAAAGAATTAGAACTTAAAAAGAGCGAACTTCAACCAAAAATCGACGAGATAGAAGCAAAAAGGGCTGAAGAGCTTCAAGAAGTTAACAAAAAATTCGACCACATGGTTTCAGATGTCAATATAGAAGTTCAAGACTTTAAAAATAAAATTATGAACGAAATAATCGATTTATTTTCAAAGGTTGTGATGGACGAGTTTGACGCGAAAAGAAGTACAAGTGATTACATGGTTACAGATAAGTTGAAAGATTTTCGAGAAAGCGTTTTAGAACTCGAGCTGTTTCCTAAGGAACTAATGGAGAGATTGGACAAAGTGATTGATGGAGATCCAATTGAAAATGTTGCGTATGACCTTGAAAAAATCGAAGCTAAATATAAAAATAATTAAATAACTGAAATTAAAATTCCAACTTGCGATGAGTTAGCAGATCAAGCTGAGGAATAATATCTATATAATAGATCATTAAATATGATAATAAATCTGTATCTGCAGATAGCATTATTAAAACAAATATTTAGGTTCTATTAGATGGAAATATTTGAAGAGGAACTAGAGCTTTATAACGCAAAAATGAGATTACTAAGCTGGTTATACGACGAGATAAAAATCCAATCAGAGATATCTAAAGATTTACTTAATGGGGAAGGTCAAAAACTCCCTCTAAATCTTTAATTTTAAAGCTATTTTTAGTATGGATAAAATATAAAAAATAAAAGATAATAAAAAAGCAAATTTATTCGCTACTTTGGTTCTTTAATTGTTCGATTTCTAGCTTTTCAACCTTTTTTCTCAATGTTTTTATCTCTGCTTCAAACGCTTTTATTTTGCTCTTTTTGGTTTTGAGAATATCGTCTAGCTTCTTATTTAACGCTTTTGCTTTTCCTTTAACCAAATTTTCGAGTTTTTTCTTCAATGACGCTACTTCAACGGTTAATTTATTCATTTTCTTTGTCCATTCTTTGGATTTTTCCGTAGCTTCTTTTAAATCTACCTCTCCTACCTCGAGCTTTGATTTGGTATCGTTTATTTTATCGTCAAAATCGGCTTCAATTTCTTTTTCTGCAGAGGCTTCCTTTTTTGAAGCTTCTTCTTCGACGCGAGTAATCTCATCTTCTTTATCCGCTATTTGGCTCCTTAATTCTTGTTCTGACATATTAACATTTCCTAATTTTATTTTGTTTATTCAATATATTTTGATATATTTGCTAACTTAAAAATTATTAATATTGATTTACAGATCGTTCTCACAGTAAAAAATAAAAAGAAATAGAAGGATTTTTAAAAGTTTGTTGCTTTAAAATCCAGAATAAAACTATTCTATCGATTCTCCAAGAGCTAATCTGCATAAATCACTTAGAATATAATTTTCTAATCCCTTCCGTGCTGCTTTAGCACCCATAGATTCCATACACAAAGAACAATTATAAACACACCCTGTAGCTCCATGTTCTAACATGTCGTTTATATTATCGTTTTGAGCTTGCCGCACTATTGATTTTTTACCAAGTGTTGCGAAAATACCAGCACAGCACATAGCATTCTCTCGATCGTACTTTCTTGCGACCCTTTCAACACCTATCAGCTCACAGATTTTATCTACCCACTTATCCGAGTCTGGAATAAATCTATTTGAACAGGATCTTTGATAAGCAATTTTCATGTTAAGTTTTTTAACATCAGATTCGTGCTCTTTTAAATAATTATAGAGATATTCGTAAACGTGAATAGGCTTAAAACCAGGTGGAAGTTCTATATTATTCCGAGGACAATAAGAAGCGTAGAATCCGTAGCATTCATCGTGATAGCAAATCATTTCTTTAATACCTTGAAGTTTAATGTTTTCTAATATTATTGGAGCTCTCTCCTTAATTATAGAGTCTCTTGCGTAATGATGATACATTAAATTACAAAAAAAATCAAGACCGCTAACATATTGTAAATTTTCAAACAATTGCCCTTCCATATTTTTTGCGTTTATTTTAGCTAATCCACATTTATTTAACACGGGTTTATCCGGATTAATTTCTTTTAATCTCACTTGATCGTGTGGAGCAAATCTATTTATCGTATTTTCTAGTATACTTGGATTAATATTTAACGAATTATACTTCTCCTGTAATTCTGTTATTAAATCGAAAGGATGAACCCCGTAAGGGCAATATTCGTCGCAAGCAAAGCAAGTTACACACTCTGTTAATACGCGAGATTCCTCTCCTTTAATCATCTTAGTTTTTTCTGCTCGTGCTTCTTCAACATCTTCAAATTCAATCCATTGACAGCGAGTTAAACAATCAACTTTCTCACAATCGGCACAATGTGAACTATCAAACATTTCTTTTACACTCATTTACGATATGAATTTTATATGAATTAATAATATAAAAAGATTTTAAAGAAAAAAATTTTTTAGCAATTCCGTATAAACCTATTCTAACGATTCCCCAAGTGCCAGCCGGCATAAATCACTAAGGATATAATTTGTTAATCCTTTCCGTCCCACTTTAGAGCCTAGGCTTTCCATACACATAGGACAAGTATAAACACAAGCTTCAGCACCATGTTCTAACATGTCGTTTACATTATCGTTTTGAGCTTTGCGCATTAAAGTTTTTTTACCGAGACTTGCGAACAAACCAGCACAACACATAGCATTTTCTCGATCGTACTTTCTCTCAACTCTTTCAACATCTATTAACTTACAGATTTTGTCTACATATTCATCAATTTCAGGAATAAACCTATTTGAGCAAGACCTTTGATAAGCAATTTTCATATTTAGCTTTTTAATATCAGACTCGTGTTCTTTTAAATAGTTATAGAGATATTCGTAGATATGAATCGGTTTAAAATCTGGTGGAAGTTCTATGTTGTTTCGAGGGCAATAAGAAGCGTAGAAACCGTAGCATTCGTCGTGATAGCAAATCATTTCTTTAATACCTTGCTTTTTTATATTTTCAATAATTATTGGTGCTCTTTCTTTAATTATAGAATCCCTTGCATAATGATGATACATTAAATTGCAAAAAAAATCAAGACCACTTACATATTGTAGATTTTCAAACAATTGTCCCTGCATACGTTTAATATCTGTTTTTCCAAATGCACATTTATTTAGTACGGGCTTATTTGGATCGATTTCCTTTAATCTTAATTCCGTATGAGGTGCGTATCTTTTTATTGTATTTTCAAGTATGCTAGCGTTTATACTTAAAGAATTATACTTCTCCTGTAATTCTGTTATTAAATCGAAAGGATGAGCCCCGTAAGGGCAATATTCGTCGCAAGCAAAGCAAGTTACACACTCTGTTAATACTCGAGATTCCTCTCTATTAATCATCTTACTTTTTTCTGCTCGTGCTTCCTCGATATCTTTGAATTCAATCCATTGACAGCGAGTTAAACAATCAACTTTCTCACAATCTGCACAATGTGAACTATCAAACATTTTTTACACTCATTTAATATATGAATTTTTTATAAATTAATATTTAAAATGAAATTTAAGTAATATAAATAAGTTTTCTTAAAATTTGTTATGTTAAATTTTAAATTTTAAGAGTAAATTCCCACGCGCAATAGTAATTATCCGGGTGACTATCGGGAGGACAGCATATACATTTTGTTTCAATTCTAGGGTCAATAGTTTTTGCAAAATCGCCGTATTCAATAACGCCTACTGGTTTGCAAGGAAAATCGGGAAGTCCTCTACTATTTCTGGCGAATTGAACTCGGCAATTGTTCATACGGAACACGCAACGATTTTCAGAAACTTCTACAATTTCTTGTACGTTAATGTTTGCATACACTCTGAACTTCAAGGCTTTAACTAACGCGGGAATACCTCCATTTTTGGGAATATTAAAACTTTTCATGATGCGTTTTGCTTCTATTACAGTAAATCTTTTCCATTGTTCCACATCAAGCTCTATGGCCCTTTCCAGTCCATACTCTCTCTCCGCAACCTGAAACCAAGTTCCATCGATTGCTAACCAGTTTTTGCTTAAATCTTCAATATAATTAATTAATTCTTCTTTAGTAAGTTTTTCTAAATCTTCTCTCATTTTCTAATCATACCAATTTAAGTTTGTTTTTGTATTACTTTTCTAACTCCCTATCTTCTCTACGGGATTGTTTAAATATTTCTCGAGATTCTTCAATGGTTTGGGCTCGATTTCTTAAAGAATTAATATCCTCTATAGGAAAATCTTCCTTTTTATTCCATACTCTGCGCAATAAATGTGCTGCCATTTTAGGCCTTCTATCTCGAGTAAAAACGCCTTTATAATTTATCGAACCCATTCGAGTTATTCCTTGAGAAGTTTTAAAGTCGCACATATTCCATACATGCTCACCTATCACGTAAGGTTTACTCCGACAGACTTTAATATATTTTTTTATGAATTCAGTTTGGTATTCTTCGCTAAACATTTCAGGCGGTTGAGAATGCCATCCAGGAATTGTGTCTGCTCCAAATTCACTAAGTATAATTGGTTTACGATGCTTTTCGTATAGTTTGTCCATTTCTTTTGAAAGGATTTCGCAAGCCTCATTTATATTTCCTGGTTGCGTATACCATCCATAATATCGATTGATACATAATACATCGCAAAACTCAAAAGCTTTTTCTTTTACACCCATCATATTTACTACAGTTACGGGTCGAGTACTATCTAATTCTTTTGTTCTGTCGTATAAAGTTCTGAAAAATTCCCCAGATTTCAAGCTGTTGTGCGGTTCGTTTGCCAAGCTCCACATTATAACGCTTGGATGGTTTTTATCTCTCTTTATCAATTCTTCAATGTATTGATTGCATAATACTTGTTGTTTATCAATTACATCTTTTTTAAACGTAAGACCTACGGCAGGAATTTCGTTAATGACCAAAAAACCAAGACGATCTGCTAAATCCATCATTTGTTCTGAATACGGATAATGCGAAGTTCGAAAAGAGTTAGCTCCGATCCAATTCATCAATGAATAGTCTTTGATTATTACTGCTGGAACATAACCACTCCCCGTAATTGGAAAATCCTCATGGCGCCCAAATCCTGTTAGATAAATTGGTTTATCATTTAATAGCAACTTATCTCCTTTCACTTCTATAGTCCGAATCCCTACTTTAAGCGAATAAGAATCGATTATAGAATCCTCTTTTACGATGTCAACTGTTAGATCGTATAAATTAGGCGTTTCTGTATTCCAAAACTTTGCTTTTTTTACTTCAAAAGTTGTATTTTGAATATTTTGCTCAATTTTCGAGGTACTAGTTAATTCTGATCCAAATCCTTTTAGAGAAAGATTCGCGTAGGCATCATTTAAGTTGACAGTTTCTATTGTAACATCTAATAATCCAATAGTATCTTTTATAGATGTTCTGACAGAGATATCTTTTAATCCTTCTTTAGGAATAGCATATAGTAATACTGGTCTATGAATTCCGCAGAATGGATAAAAATCAAAGTTAGTTTGAGGATAGTTCATTGGACGGCCACTGGGTGGTACGTGATTATCTGACAATCTCCCATCTACTCTAACTACAAGAAGATTGTCTTCCGGTTCGATCTTGTTAGATATATCGTATTCAAAGGGTAGATGTCCCCCTTCGTGATGACCTATCACCTCTCCATTTAACCACACATCAGATAGATAATTAACCGAACCAAATCTAATTATGATTTTTTTATTATCCCAATCCCAAGGTTTCATAAAACTACATTGATACCACGCAGGTCCTAAATTATCGCGATTCTCCGCAAATTGATCGTTCCAGCTCGCAGGTACGGCTATTGGGCGGCTATTATTAAAACCATTCTTCCAATTCTCATCCAAACCTTTATTGTTTGTATCAAAACGAAATTCCCAAAAACCAGATAATTCGATAAACTGACGAAATAAATTTCTTTGTGGATAGAGCAATATAATTCCTCTGATGAGACTTAATCTTTGTATTTTTATTGCAAAAAATTATTAATATTATTTAAAATATATCATATTGACTATTTCTTTAATACCTATGTTTTAACCTATTAAAACGTAATAGATGTGAAAAAATTATGTTTAAAAATGCTGCTGATTTTTTAAATCTAAAGGTAATTTAAATGATTGAAACAGATATAACAAAAATGTTTGGCATTAAATATCCGATATTTAGTGCCCCAATGGGTCCATTCTTTACGAGAGACTTGGCTCTTGCAGTTAGTGAGGCCGGAGGTTTGGGTGTTTTATCAAATGTAAATATTATTGGAACAGATCCTGTAGAGGAACATAAAAAAAGCATAGAATACATGATAGAACATACAGATAAACCATTTGGTATTAACTTCCTTACTTCTCGAAATAATCCAGGCGTTAAATCAATGATAAGAACCATTCCAAAAATTGTCATGAACAATGTGAGAATGCGAGATCAATGTAAGTATTGGTTAACTTCTGCAGGCTCTTCAAAACTATTACCTGCATCTAAATATTTTCAAGAATTAAGAGCAAATTCGGAAGTTAAACATTTTCACGTAGCACCAGCAGTTTGGCTAGCGCAAAAATGCATAGATGCTAATGTGGACGGTATTGTCGTTACTGGTACCGAGGGGGGAGGACATCAATCATATGAAAGAGTGTCAACCCTTGTTTTATTACAGCAGATAAACAAGCACTTCCCTGATTTACCTAAAATAGCTTGTGGAGGATTTGCTACAGGAGAGTCTTTAGTAGCAGCTCTTTCGTTAGGAGCAGGAGCAGTAGCCATGGGATCGCGCTTTATAGCATCAAAAGAAAGCGAATTTCATGATGATTATAAAGCATTGATTCCACCAGGGATCCCACAAGATACAGGACTATACACCGGGGCATTTGGCCCTATCCGCTTGTATAAAAATAAATATGCCCTATCACATCCCGCACCTAGCAGTAAAGAAGAAATGATAGCTTATGAGGAATCAATAACTCCCGAACAGCGAGCGAAAGATTTAGGAGCCTACGATAGGGTTTATTCAGGAGATATGGAAACAGGCGCTATACTGCTCGGTCAATCAATAGGAATTATAGATCGTATAGATGGAGTAAATGAAATCATTGAGAGAATAATGAAGGATGCAGAAAATACGATAAGGAAAAACACGTCCATGCTAAATTAATCCCATTTTCTTTTTTCTATCAACTTTCATTAATACTTTTTAATATCTTTATTTTTGTTTTATAGAAGTGTCTGAGCAAACATGTTAATTTTATCTTTAATGATTTTTTCAGACGTCATTCGCTTATCACCGACATCTAAATCTATTATAAGCATAGGAATGCCCACTTCGTCCCTTAATGCCTCCCTTAATATCTGCGGAACGCTTCCAAATTGTTTACAACCTAAGTGTGAAGTAAAAATGAAACAATCTGTGGTAAATTCTTTGGCTAATCTCACGCAATCGTCAATAAAGGGATAAAAGAATTCTGTAGATTGCTTAATCATTGGAAGACTCATCCCTTTTTTAGCCATTCCGTAAAATAATGTATCCAAATCAGATTTTGTATTGATGGGATCATAAAAGTTGTAATTAAAAATATCGAATAAAATGCTCATCCCCAATTCTCGATCTAAATATTCACATAACCCCAAATCGAAAAAAATGATCATGTACGGCCATATACTTCGTATTTTTTCTTCAGCACCATGATGCTCTTTATTTTTGTAGCGGATCTTAGCAATTTCAAGCATATCGCGATAAAAATCTAATTTTTCTTCGCGCCCTGACATAAAAGTTGCGGCAGCTGCGGACAATGCGTTATACATGTTTTCTAAGGGACAGGGAGTCGCTTTTTTTAATTCAAATATTTCAAGTTGGGTTTTGTTCGTTTCATTTTCTAGTTCAATATGTTTTCTCATTTTTTGATAGTCGGGTACTTGACCAATTACTTTACCTAATTCATCTAAACTTAGCCTTAGTTGTTCTCCATAATAAGTATAGCTTTTTTCTTCCCAAAGAAACGGTAAATCGGGTGTTATTAAGGGAATATTTTTATGATACCTAAAAAAGGGATAAGACGCGTAAGTGTTGTCGCACGGCGCGGTTGGTGTGATAATTGCGTCAAACTTGAATAAATCGTCAAGAGTCATCCCCATTGTCCCTTTTTGGGAAGTGCACGTGTGGAATGGATGACCCCAGCTAGTTATTAAGTCATAATAGGGTTCAGAACCATCAGGTAATAATGCTGATATGAAATACGAGACCGCTTCAACACAAACGGGCACGCAATCAAAACAATAAAGATAATCTGAGGGGAAAGCAAAATGGTATCCAATTATAGGTTTCCCTTCTCCCGCTTTTTTGATGAAATCAGCCATTACTAAGTCGATGTATTTTAATCCTAACCTCAATGCCGGCATTCCATCTTCGGGAAGTATTTTCTCAACCAACTCGTATGTAGTGGACACGGCTTGTTTTAACATCTTATAGGGAATTATTCTATTTTCTAATTTTGATTTATCAACCATAGATAGTTATACCATTTTTCATTTAATTATAATAATATGTTACATGAGCGTTTGAACAAACATAGTTATTTTATCTTTAAAAGCTTTTAAAGAAGTCATTCGAGCATCTCCTACGTCGAAATCAATTATTAACATAGGGATCCCAACTTCATCTTGAAGAGCTTCTCTTAAAAGTTGTGGGACGGCGCCAAATTGCTTACACGCAATACTTTGAGTGTAAATAAAACAGTCTGCACTAAAATCTTTAGCCATTCTAATACAATCGTCTAAGAAAGGATAATAGAATTCCGAAGATTGCTTCACCATCGGCCAACCCATAGCTTTCTTTGCCATTCCATAAAACAATGAATCTGAATCAGATTTTGTATCAATTAAATCTGATAGATTATAGTTAAAAATATCTAATAAAATGCTCATACCTAATTCGCGATCTAACCATTCACATAAAGAAATGTCGAAGAATGTGAGCATATAAGGCCAGATGGATCTAACTCGTTCTTCACCTCCATAATGCTCCTTGTTTTTATACCTATTTTTTGCGAGTTCCAACATTCTTTGGTAAAAAGAAAGGTTTTCAGATGTTCCTGAAATAAATATAGTTGTTGCAGCTGAAACTGGATTAAACATGTTCTCGATTGGGCTCGGAACAGCCTTAATTAAATCGAATAATTCCATTTTTAATTTTGTTACATCGTTCTCTAATTCCAAAGCATTTCTCATTTTTTCAAAATCAGGTTCTTGACCAATTACTTTACCTAATTCCTCTAAACTTAGCTTTAATTGTTCTCCGTAATACTTGTAGCTTTTATCCTCGTGAAGAAAGGGCATGTCAGCAATGATTAAAGGAAACTTTTTTTCTAGTTTAAAAAAAGGGTAAGACGCGCAAGTGGAGTCACAGGGCGCTGTTGGAGTGATAATCGCGTCGAATTTAAATAAATCTTCTAAGCTCATTCCCATTACCCCCTTTTGGGCAGAACATGTATGAAAAGGGTGCCCCCAATTACCAATTAAATCATAGTAGGACTCGACACCACTTAAAAGTAAAGCCCCAAGAAAAAATGAAACCCCTTCAATACAAATTGGGACGCAATCAAAACATTTTAAGTATTCTGGCTGAAATGCAAAGTGATATCCCACTATTGGCAATCCTTCTCTTGCCTTTTCGATATCTTTACGAACTACAGACAATATTTCTTCCAATGCAATTCTTAACGAAGGAAGTCCGCCATCAGGTAATATCTTATCGATTAATTCATGAGTTGTTGACATAGAATTTAATAACATCTGATAAGGAATAATCCTGTTTCCCATCTCTGTTTTGTTATGCATATTTTTAATCCAAATTAATTCAGTAAGCTTTTTCCAAATTTTAATATTATTTTATCATTTCTAAAAATGCTTCAATACGCGTTTGAAGTCTTGTTGTGTCTGCTTGGTAGAATTCGCGATCGAGTTCCAAAACAGGAATCTCCAAATCCTTTAGCCTATGTAAATGGAGCATGTTATCACATCCTGCTAGATCACAGTTGTTTATTCTCTGTAAGATAACTCCATCAATATTTGCTCTGTCAATTTCATTTCTTAGAAAATTAAATCGCCTTTCATAATCATCCATCATTCTAGGGCAAGAAAGTCTGAAATACAAGCGCTTTGATATATTTTTTAATGGGTTATTTCCATTACCTATGTGTACATCATCTAAAAAGTTGCGAGTTCCAAAGCATAAAGAATCAGACACTATTAAGGCTCCAGAATCTTCAATTAATCTGGTAAAATCAGTACTATCTACTTCACTTCCAACGACCATTATTCTTTTACCATTCGATTTATTTCCTTCAGACTCTTTTAGGAATTTGAGAATTCTTTCTAATTCTTGGTTGGCAAATTCTTTAGGGATTGAGCTATTTGACATCGAAATTTGTAAGGCTTCGCTTCCCGTAATTTTTGGCGTATCAATAATTCTTAGTTCATGGATTTTTCGCAAAAGATCGCGATTCTTATTGTATATTTTTATCGAATTATGTAAATCTTGATCAGTTATAATTTGATGAGTATAGGTTTCTTCTATTTCTTCTTTAAATTCTTCTATTTCTTTATGGTACCATTCAAAACCTTCATCTGTTATAATATGAGGCATAGCAATATAAAACCGCGGAACCTTTTTTTCAAAACCTTTTCTTTTAAATACTACTAAATCGAAGAGCTCGTACATTCGTCGAGTATGATCGCACGAATTACTTATAAAAAGACCATCTAAGAAATCATAGCCTCCTCTTAAAGCTAAATCTAGAGTTGCTCTGACAAATGAACATGTAAACCGTACCATATATATATCAGCTAAATCCGTGTCTTTATTTCCAGTTGCTCTAATTCTAAAAGGTAATAAATTTGCAGCGTGCAGTAATTCTTCAGGAATGTAAGTACAATAATGACCAACCACCTTTTTATTCTTTTCTTGCCATTCCTTAACGTAAGAGTTCATAATTGAATTCGATATGTTAAGAAAAGGATCGTTATTTAAACTCATGGTAATAAATCTCCCTTGCTGTTTTTATAAACTTCATTCTTACCTATCATCAAACACCTTACCAGTTTTATGGCAGCTACAAACGACCCTTTTATTTTTATTTTTCTGGGAATTAAATACTTTAGAAGTTTTATTAGTCCAAAGATATTACTTTTAGAGCGAATAATACTGCTTAGCACGCTAAGTATTTTTTCTTCTTTTACATTTACTATAATTCGTGCAACAGGATTATTAGCTTTCTCCACGCGACAATTAAAATTCTTTCTATCAGATGTAAGCATAAAAGTAATATATCCGTCTAATTCGACTAAATACATTTCTATTTCTTCACCATCCCATTTCCCTATTTTTTTAAAAGGCTCGTTGAGGCCAAATAAATCCACCAACATCTTTGCTAATCGAGCGATATTAAGTACTTTTGTTTCTCTAACTAAATTCTCTGCTTTAATATCCCTACTTGTTTTCTTAAGATTATCAATTTGAGAAATAGTAGCCACCAAATTTTAATTATTTGAAGCAATTATATAAAGATCATATTAGTTAGATTAGTTAATAAAGTTAAAGCTTTTATTAATTAATTGGAGAGTTTTATGCTAATATTCTTATTATACAAGTGTATTTAGAACTTAGACTTTAAAGGGATTAAAGTGGGCAAATTGCTCTCCTTCTTATAGGAAAAGTTTAATAACATTTTAATTTTCAATATCTTGTATCTATTTTGTTCATAAATAGATTAAATTAAAGCATTCAATGAAATAATAAATTAAATAATAAAAAAATTTCAATAATGGTTGAAAGTTATGGGAAAAACTATAACTGAAAAAATCTTAGAACAACACTTGGTTGATGGAAAATCAGAACGAGGGTCGGATATTAGTATAAAAATAGATCAGACATTAACACAAGATGCTACTGGTACAATGGCATATTTACAATTTGAAGCGATTGGTATTCCACGCATTCAAACAGAACTATCGGTTAGTTATGTAGATCACAATACTTTACAAACTGACTATAAAAATCCTGACGATCATAGATATCTACAAAGTATCGCTGCGAAATACGGACTTTATTTTTCTAGACCTGGTAATGGCATATGCCACCAACTTCATTTAGAAAGGTTTGCCCAACCTGGAAAAACTTTACTTGGTTCGGATAGTCACACTCCAACTGGTGGTGGTGTAGGAATGATAGCGATTGGAGCAGGAGGTCTTGACGTTGCAGCGGCAATGGCAGGTGAGGCTTTTCACTTAAAAATGCCTAATGTTGTTAACGTACATCTTACCGGGAAACTTCCTGATTTTGTATCTGCTAAAGATGTTATATTGGAAGTCTTAAGACGGATTGGCGTTAAAGGAGCAGTTAATAAAGTATTAGAATATACCGGATCAGGCATTAAGACTCTAAGTGTACCTGAGCGAGGTACAATAACTAATATGGGAACTGAAACGGGAGCTACAACATCAATATTTCCCTCTGATGAAATCACAAAAAAATTCTTGATTGCTCAAGAAAGAGGGAATCAATGGATTCATTTAGAACCAGATGAAGATGCTGTATACGATGAAACTATTGAAATTAATCTAAGTGAGCTTGTTCCTCTTGTGGCTTTACCACATAGCCCAGGAAATGTAAAAACCGTCAAGGAAGTTGAAGGTTTAAAAGTAGATCAAGTTTGCATAGGGAGTTGTACGAACTCATCTTTAAGAGATCTTAAAATTTCTGCTAACATATTAAAAGGAAAAACTGTCAATGAACATTCCGTTTTAACAGTCTCACCTGGGTCTCGTCAAGTTGTTGATCATATGATTAAATCTGGCGAGATGGCATATTTAATTGAAGCGGGAGCAAGAATACTCGAAAACGCATGTGGTCCTTGTATTGGTATGGGGTTGGCGCCAAAAACCGATGCTGTAACCTTAAGAACTTTTAATAGAAACTTTCTTGGAAGATCTGGCACAAAAAGCGCTCAAGCTTACCTCGTAAGCCCCGAAACTGCTGCTGTATCTGCAATTACCGGAAAAATCACAGACCCAAGAACATTTGGAGCATTACCAAAAATAGATATGCCTAAAAAGTTTATGGTCAACGACAACATGATTATTCCACCAATGGAAGGCAAAGAATCCATTGAAATAGTTAGAGGGCCGAATATCAAACCTCTACCAGAATTCAATCCTCTACCAGACAAATTAGAAGGAGAAGTTCTTCTTAAAGTCGAAGATGATATTACTACCGACCATATAATGCCAGCAGGCGCTAGAATCTTACCTTTGCGGTCAAACATTCCGGAGATAAGCAAGTTTGTGTTTAACCTTGTTGATCCAACATTTCCAGATAGGTCCTTAGAAAAGCAAGGAGGCTTTATAGTTGGAGGAGATAACTACGGTCAAGGTTCCAGTAGGGAACACGCTGCCATCGCGCCTAAATATCTTGGACTCAAAGCTGTTATAGTGAAATCATTTGCCCGAATCCATCTAGCTAACCTCGTTAATTTCGGGATCGTGCCTTTAACATTTGAAAACAAAGAAGATTACGCTAAAGTTGAACAAGGAGATAAGTTTGAAATCGATCTAACCACAATAGAATCGGGAAAAGTAGCGTTAAAAAACCTTACTAAAGGTATTGAGATACACTTGACTCATTCTTTAAGCGAAACTGAGCTTAAAGTTTTAAAAGCGGGAGGAAAACTTCCTTTTATTAAGCAAAAACACATTAATTAGATTAATTTATTTTTTTTAATTATTAATTTTTTTTAGGTATTATTATGAATAACATTGAAGACGAATATCATAAAATAATTGAATTTTATCCTAATGCAATTATTGAGAAAGAGTGTATTTCTCAAGTAAAAATTCCATTAAAAAATAAATTCTTTTTGAAAATCAACTTTAAAAATTACCCAAAAAAACCAAGTATTAATTTAATTAGTGAAGATGACCGCATTTATCGAAAAGTTGACAAAATTATCCCCTTATTAAATAGATGGGAAAAAAAAAATCCTCCTTCTATCGTTGATCTCATTAATGAAATTTTAGCTTTCATTAATAGTTTGGAATCTAAAGAAATAAAAATTAGAAAAGAATTACTAAATGGAATTATCGCGTTATGTAAAAATCAACATCCGAGAGAAATATTAGGACTTCTAAGAATCATTAATGGAATCGCGATAGAATATATTTTACCTCCAGGAGCAATTACATCTAAGAGTTCTGGGCTTTTTGTTCCTAGTAGATTGGGTTTTGATTCAACTCTCAATGGATCTATTCATTCACATCCTTCTGGAAATCCTAACCCTTCAATTGTTGATATTAATAATGTTTTTAAGACAAAAAAATTCAATTTTATTGTCGCTTATCCGTATAATTTGAGCAGTATAAAATGCTTTAATAATCAAGGACGAGAGATTGAGTTCAGAATACTAAATTAAAAAAATATTCATTTATGTAAATAATTGGTAAATTAGAATAATTTTTAATCGCAAAATTGCTTCTATAAAATAATAACTTGTAATTGTTAATTAACAATTATAGAAGTTAAAATATGATTGTAGTTGTTTTTAATACATAAAGTTTGGTGAATTGTATGGAAGAGAAACAGAATAGTTTAAACATTAATCCTTTTCGCTTTAAAGATGTTCCTCTAAGAGATTCTAAATATCTGGAATATGAAAAAAGTTCTCAATATCTTACTATGAGAGATGGTGTGAAGATCGCCATCGAATTAGTTTTACCGAAAAATTTATCTCCAGAAGATAAGATTTCCATTATTTTATTGCAAACACGATATTGGAGAAATTATACGTTTAGAATACCGTTTAGATGGTTCATGAAAGAAGTTGCTGATACAAAAAGAATGCATCAAATGGGAACAAGTCGCGGTTATGGATTTGTGTACGTTGATGTGCGGGGTACAGGAGCTTCGTTTGGTTCTAGACCTTACCCCTGGTTCGACGAAGAAGTGAAGGACGGTCGAGAAATTATTGATTGGATCGTTAGTCAGCAGTGGTCCAATGGAAATATTGTTACAATGGGGGGATCGTATTTGGGCGGAACAGCGGAGTATGTAGCGACCTTAAATCATCCTGCTGTGAAAGGAATATCTCCTTTTAGTAATCAATGGGATAATTACACAGAAGTAGCATACCCAGGTGGGGCGTATAACCATTTTTTTATTAGAATGTGGGGATTATTGGGTAGAGCATTAGACATGAATAATAGTAGAAAATTCCTCAGCATTTTACCATTAATGTTTTTTCTTGTTAAAGGCGTTAAACCTGTCGATTCAGATAAAGAAAAGCTCCTTTTAAAGGAAGCTATAAAACAACATTCTTCGAATTTATATGTATTTGAAAATGAGGATGTTGTCGTCTATCGAGACGATCATTTAATTAAGCAAAAGGAGGATACAGTTGACACAGTTAGCGTTTGCATGAAAAAAGATCAAATAGAAGAATCGAATGTCCCATTTTTTTGTTTGGCAGGATGGTTTGACGGCGCAGCTTCAGATAATATAATTAACCGATTTATGACCTATAAGAACCCAATGAGAGCAGTTATTGGTGATTGGGATCACGGAGCTAATCGAAGGGCAAACCCTTATTTTCATAAAGACTATAAAGTTATTCCAGAAAAAGAATCGCAACAGAATGCGTGGCTCGATTTTTTTGACTTATGCATTTACGGAAAACAGCCATTCTCAGAAAAAGCTCTTTATTATTATACTATGGGAGAGGAAAAATGGAAGACGACAGAAATTTGGCCTCCACTTGGCCAATCCATGCAAAGATGGTATTTTTCAGATAATAATTCAATGTCTCTGTCTAAACCTCAAAATGAAGAAGGAGAAGATAAATATAGCGTTGATTTTGAGATGACTTCAGGAAAGGGAAATCGTTGGCATACTCATTATGCACAAAAAATGTTTTACGATAAAAGAGAGAAAGTTGACCAAAAATTATTGATATATGATAGTCCACCTATAGAAAAAGATACGGAGATCACGGGATATCCAATTATCACCCTTTATTTAGCATCTACTCACGAAGATGGGGTGATCTTTGTTTATTTAGAGGATTTGGACGAAAATGGAAAAGTGATGTTTGTTACTGACGGTGAACTGCGCTTTATTCATCGTAAAGTTTCTTCAGAGGAGCCTCCGTATAAAATCATGGTGCCATATCATTCCTTCAAGCGCAAAGATTCGCTCCCTCTTATACCTAGTGAAGTTGCGGAAATAACTTTTGGACTCTTACCAACTTCTGTATTAATCCGCAAAGGTCACAAACTCAGGATTGTTATTGCAGGTGCAGATAAAGATACATTTAGGCGTTACCCTGACGAAGGCACGCCTACTATAACAATTAAAAGAGAGAACGCTCACGCATCATTTATTGACATTCCCGTTATTGCAAATGAAAACAAATAAAATTAAATCCTATTATTTTACCACTTACGCCTTAAAATATAGCTAAACAAAAATTTATCGTTGATGAAAAAACAAGTCAAATCGATATTATTTCCATAAAATAATTAGACAAACTAATAAGAAGAAAGCAATTTAATTATGCAATTGTTAATATAATTTAATTAGAAGAGGTTAAAATATGAAAGTAGTTGTGTTTAATGGAAGTCCTAGGCGCGAAGGTGTTACAACTAAGTGCTTAAATATTGTAATGGACGAATTAAAAGCCACTGGAATTGAAGTTGAATATGTTTGGATTGGTATAGATAAAATCCAAGGTTGTCTCTCGTGTTATAAATGCGCCAAGAACAAAGATAAAAGATGTAGCGTCAAAACTGATAAATTAAACGAATACTTAGAAAAGATGCTTAATGCGGATGGTATAATATTAGGGTCACCGACATATTTTGCAGATACTGCGACTCGAATGAAAGCGCTTATCGAAAGAGCTGGGCTTGTAAGTAAAGTGAACGGAGATTTATTAAAACATAAAGTAGGCGCGGCTGTGGTGTCAGTAAGGCGAGCAGGAGCCGCTCATGTTTTTTCTAGTATAAATTATTTTTTTCTAATTAACCAAATGTTTGTAGTTGGTTCAAGCTATTGGAATTTAGGCGTTAATCCAAATACTACAGATCCAGAAATGATTAAGGAAGACGAAGAAGGTATAGCTACTTTTCAAAATTTAGGTAAAAACATGGCTTATCTACTCCAAAAACTTAACACCTAATCTATTTTTTTTTTTAGAGCGATCTTTTGTTTAATAAAAAAATACTTTTTAAACCAATATTTATTGTATTTATATTAGTGTTTTTAAATTATTTATTTTAAAAAGCATCGATATTAGTAAAGCATAAAGCGCTTGAAGGAATCTAAAATGAATGAGCGAATAAAAAAACTACGAACACAAAGTCGTAGAGCAATTCCGTATCTTTCATTGGAGCGTGCTTTATTAATAACAGAATTTTATAAGAATGGAGCAGCTCATAAATATTCTGCTCCAGTTGCTAGAGCTAAAGCATTTGAATATATCCTAAAAAATAAGGAAATTTGTTTTAATGACAATGAGCTTATTGTTGGAGAACGCGGTCCGGAGCCAAAAGCGACTCCTTCTTACCCAGAAGTTTGCTGTCATACGCTAAATGATTTAGAGATATTAGATTCTCGTGAAAAAATATCTTTTAAAGTGCAAGACGAAGTGTGGCGAAAATCTAAAGATATCGTCATTCCATTTTGGAAAGGAAAAACAATCAGAGAGAAGATCTTTTCTCAAGTCGACCAAGAGTGGATAGATGCCTATTCAGCGGGGATTTACACAGAGTTCATGGAACAGAGAGCTCCTGGACATACTGTAGCTGGAAAGAATATTTGGAACATGGGCTTTATGGATTTTAAAAAACGAATTCAAATTTCAATCGAGAACTTAGATTTTTACAACGATCCTGATGCGTTTGCTAAAAGAGAGCAATTAAAGGCCATGGATATAGCAGCTAATAGTATAATAGCCTATGCTAAGAGACATACTAAAAAGGCTTTAAAATTAGCCGAAAACGAATCTGATCCAATTAAAAAAAAAGAATTAGAAAAAATCGCTGAGATTTGTTCTCGCGTTCCAGCTCAAGCTCCAAAAACTTTCTGGGAAGCTTTGCAGCATTACTGGTTCATTCATTTAGGCGTTATTACAGAATATAATACCTGGGATGCCTTTAATCCCGGACGGCTTGATCAACATTTATACTCTTTTTACAAGAAAGATATATCTGATGGCATTTTGACAAAAGAAGGAGCCGTCGAACTACTCCAAGCTTTTTGGATTAAATTTAACAACCAACCAGCACCTCCAAAAGTGGGAGTAACTGCCGAAGAAAGCGGTACTTATACAGATTTTTGCAATATTAATCTAGGAGGGTTAAAAGAAGATGGTTCTAACGGAGTAAATGAACTTTCTTACGTACTTTTAGATGTAATTGAAGATCTGAGAATACTACAGCCTAGTAGTAATGTTCAAATAAGTGAAAAAACTCCAGACGATTTTATTAGAAGAGCCCTTAAGATTATTAAAACAGGTTTTGGTCAACCCTCGGTTTTTAATGCAGACGCCATTATCCAAGAACTTACGCACCAAGGAAAATCGTTAGTAGATGCTCGAAACGGTGGTGCGAGTGGATGCGTTGAAACGGGAGCTTTTGGAAAAGAAGCATACATATTAACAGGATACTTTAATCTTGTGAAAATTCTTGAAGTTACTTTACATAATGGAAATGATCCTTTAACGAGTAAACAAGTTGGATTAAAGACGGGAGACGCTACCTCTTTTAGAACTTTTGATGAGTTATTAGAAGCGTATACAAAACAAATTAAGCATTTTGTTGACATTAAAATAAAAGGTAATCTAATAATAGAGCGGATTTGGGCGCAAAATCCTTCCCCATTTTTATCAATTATTATTGACGATTGCATCATAAATGGAAAAGATTATAACGATGGCGGAGCAAAATACAATACATCCTATATTCAAATTGTTGGCATGGGAAGTATAACTGACTGCTTAACCTCTCTAAAATATAATATCTATGACAATAATATTTATACTATGGAGCAGATGCTCGAAGTGCTTAAAAAAAACTTCGAAGGTTTTGAGGAAATAAGACAAAAACTGATTTATAGAACGCCTAAATATGGGAATGATAAAGATTACGCCGATCTTATCACCCAACAAATTTTCGAGATTGTTTATAATGCCATTGATGGTCGTCCAAATACTAGAGGAGGAGTCCATAGAATAAATCTACTTCCTACGACTGTCCACATCTATTTTGGAATGGTAACTGGTGCCACGCCAGATGGTAGAAAGGCGTTTACACCTTTATCTGAAGGAATTTCCCCAGTCCAAGGGATGGATATTAATGGTCCAACCTCAGTAATAAAGTCCGCTGGCAAAATTGACCATCTTCGAACTGGAGGGTCTTTATTAAATCAAAAATTTTCTCCCAAATTCTTTTCAAGTGAATCAGGAATTAATAATATAGCCCATCTGATACGCTCTTATTTTAAAATGGGGGGTCATCATATTCAGTTTAACGTAGTCTCGGCAAATACCTTGCGTGCTGCTCAAGAAGATCCAATAAAATATCGTAATCTAATTGTACGCGTTGCTGGTTATAGCGATTATTATATAAACTTAGGAAAAGATTTACAGGAAGAGATTATTAGAAGAACAGAACATTTTTCTATTTAGACCTAAAACTAAATATGATTTAATGGTTTATTTGTTTGTTTGTTTGTTTGTTTGTTAGTTTTAAATTTGAAATCATAAAACTAGAAGGATGGGAAAGTTAGAATTAAATATGATACAGAAATCTACTATGGTCAATTAACCTAGGAATTGCAGAAAAAAAAAAGAACCAAAAAAAATTAAATTAAAGAACTCTTTAGCCCACAACTTTCTTAAAAAGTCTTAAGAAGTTTTCACCAGCAAGTTTCTTTATTTCTTGATTGCTATAGCCTCTCGAAATTAATCCCTTAATTAGATTAGGAAATTTCTTATATTGGTCGAAACCATCTATTTTTGTTAAAAAACTTGCTTTATCTTCGGGTCGAAAACCTAACGCGTCCATAAACTCTCCAATCTTAATTGCCAAATTATCAGGTACTGAAAAACCGTAAAAATCGGAGCCAACCCCAACATAATCAATTCCTACAAGATTCACTATATAATCGAGGTGATCAAGCCAATCATCTATAGTGGTTGTTGTATTGCTCGTTAAAAATCCCGGAACGGCATACACGCCTATATATCCACCTTTTTCTGCAAGAGCTTTAAGAAAATCGTCGTCTTTTCCTCTTGCATGTTCGTATAAATTTTTTGCCGATGTGTGAGAAGCTATAATCGGGTCTTTAGAATTCTCTAAAGCATCTAATGACGTTTGAGGACCGCAATGAGAGATATCAACAATTGCTCCAAGCTCATTAATCTTGTTAACAACCTCGATACCAAATTCTGTTAAACCTCTATCTCTTACTGCTATACATCCAGTTCCAACCGCAATTTTTTTGTTATAGGTAAGTTGCATTATTCTGAACCCTTGCATATAATTGAGCTCAACCATGTTAATATCTTTACCGATATGTTGCATGCTTTGAACATTTAAAATTATACCTTTTTTCCCCTCTTTATGCGCTCTTTCAATATCTGCTCCCTTTAATACTTTAATAAACAAATCTGGTCGATTATCCAACATATATGTCATATAAGAGAAGTTATGAAAAACACCATCAAAGGAATAAGGTTTTGAATGCATAGGTCCAAGCGTCCAACTTACGCAAGTCACTCCAGATTCTTTCCATGCTTCGACATATTTAGAATCGTATTCCTCGTCATTAACCACATTTCTCGCAAATTGCAATATTAAAATAGGGATTATATCCCAGGGATTCATCCCTTGAGCTAACATCTTATCATTAGCCTTAATAATGTCATCTGACCATAATAAAGGCCCATGACTAAGTGTATCAATAATGATACTTGACTCTAAGATTTCATTTAACCTATTATTTATTTCGTTCATAATATACCACCTTTGTTTTGCATATTATTTAAAATTATTATGTAAATATCAAAAAAAATTAATCGGACCTTGATTTTTTGAACCTTTAAAGTTATGAATGTTTTTTAATCCAATTATCTAAGCTTTCAAATTAAAAAAAATGAAAGACTTAAGAAGTTAAAGCGTTTACAATATCTTCAAAATACTTGAAAATCGTGGAGTAGTGCCCATCGTTTGGATAAAATTTTCCTTCACAATTTGGAATTGCTTTACACACACCACGCCCCATAGCAATAGGCACAGCTTCATCCACTTGTCCATGCCATAAATACACTTTAAGTTTTGGAGTTATATCTTCAAGGCTAAAACCCCAAGGTTTTGCGTATAATTTCCCTTCGTAAATTACTCCTTTATTTCCTTGACGGAATGCTTCTGCGCTTTCTTTTATAAAAAGAGGAAGTAATTTAGGATCGTCCATAACTTCCCTATCTGGTTCTGGAAACTTTTTAATAGTTTTCCTCATTTTCTTTTCTGCTTTTTCTAAATCTTTCAACCCTCGAGATTGAAAAAATATCATCAATTTAAAAAGCCATGGTATTCTTCGAATAACAAAAGATAATCTGCGAATACTTTTTATTTCTTCTTCTACTTCAAGATCCATTGGTCCTAAACCGCTAATAATACCACAAGTCGTTAAGCGATCAGGAATTTTATATGCACAGGCTGTAGCATATGGACCTCCCCCCGATATTCCTTCAATAGCAAATCTTTCTATTCCTAAGGCGTCAGCTAGCTCAACTACATCATCTGACCAATCTAAAATAGTACGGTCTTTTTTGAAATCGGAAAGCCCCATGCCTGGTCTATCGATTCCAATAAGTCTAATATTATTTTGAATAACTCTATCCGCAAAAATAGCAACTTCTAAACGAGAACCTGGAATACCATGGAAGTGAAACAATGGTTTTGCTTCTGGATTACCTAAATCCGCGTAACCAAGGTTCCTTCCGTCTTTTAACTTAATAGTTTGATTAACCGCTACCTTTTGTTTTTTATCGAATTTCTTATATGTCATAACCCTTCAAATTCTTCCTTATAAATTTTATATTGTTTTCATCATTAAGATTTGTAAAACTTAATACTTAACTGAATTTAGTATTTTCCTTAGAACTGTAAAATTAGATATATTTTTAACTTAAGAAAAGATTTAAGAATTATGGCACCTGATCCTCAAGTTATGATGGAGATGACATTCAGCGTTATCTATTTAATCTATATCTGTGTTATTGTAATTCTAATGTCAAAAAACATGAAAAATGTAAATCCAAAAGAAATCGTTACAGCAAAAAGAATACGATTAGCATTTTTCGCGCTATTAATAGGTGATTTAGGGCATGTAGGTGCTCGATTAATCGATTTTTTCTCTGTAGAAGTAGAAATAAATTACATTATTTTAGGAATCGGATCTCTCTTTGAAATGGTTGGTTTAATCTTTCTTTTTATACTTTTCACAGATGCTTGGCGGGTACAATTTAATCATCCGAAGAATTTACTGTTTAAAGTATTAGTTGGTATCGGAATAGTTGGATTAATTATATTTGTATTTCCTCAAAATCAATGGACAGCTCAATCAAGTCCTTACGAATGGTTAGTAATCCGAAACATTCCATGGTTGATACAAGGAGTTGTGTTATCAATATTAATATATCGAGACGCAAAAGCGGTTGATGATAAACAATTAGTTAGAATTGGAATTTACATCTTTATTTCGTATTTTTTCTATATGCCAGTGGTCTTCTTCGGAGAATTAGCCCCAATGCTTGGAATGCTCATGATAATAGGAACAGTTGTTTTTATGTTGTGGCAATATACATCCTATAGTCGCTTTTTCAAGAAGAGAGAATAATAATTTAAAAATTTACATCGGTTTGTCTCTGATTTTACTAAAATAATAAAATAGATTAATTAATGAGTCGATCAACTAGAAGATTTTTAAAAGCTTGGACATCTTTCCAAGAAGTTGCACAACGTATCAAATTTCCTCTTTCGCTAATTTGAGTTGAGCCGCGATCAGTGATCTCAATTTTTAATTCTTCAATGTTAAGCAATTCTTCAGAGAAACCGAGGTATATAGCCACTGTGTCAAATAGGACCGAAGTCTCATTTTTTTTTGTCAATATTAATTTGGGTATGATTTTTTTTTTCCATATCTCAAAATTTTCTTTGATTGATCTAACTATTAAATTGTCGCACTTCATGACTCTCTCTAAAAGGGCCCCCGTGAGCACAATATTTCCACAAGTATCCAAAGGTGTAATTGTCTTCTCCCAAGGTGCTTGAAAGACTTCTTTAGAAGCCTTAATGTTCTTTTTTATATTGAATTCCCGGAGAGGTGAATTTGAGCCCCTGTATCCAATGCGAATACTCCCATGCATCCCTACAAAACGAGAATTCTCTGTAATATTTGGATTCATTTTAAGTGCTCCTGCCACAGTTCCTAAGGGTCCAATGGCGATGAGTGTTAAAGGCTCAGGAGAATCCATTATCGTGGAACAAAGAACCTCCATACCATTTCCATAAACCGTACCGGGATATCTTGATATGTCATATTTCTTAATCCAAGGATATAACCAACCTTTTTTACGATTTTCCAGAGGTCCAATTCCTATAGGGATGTCTGTTCGACCCACAATTTCGAGAAATTTAGCAACAAGCTTGGTTTTTAGCGGAGTATTGCCAGTTGATGTTGTAATTAATTTAACATCCAATTCAGGGCACTTTAATAATAAACCTAGAGCCCAAGTGTCATCAATATCCAACCCTATATCTGTGTCTAGAATTACTGGAATTTTTTTGTCATGCATTTTTGCTATCCTAATTTTCTTTTATACCATTTTTTTAGGGTCTAAAAGTTCGTCCAAATTATCGATCTTTAAACCCATTTCTTTAATTACTACTTTACAGGTTTTACCTTCCTTATGCGCTCTTTGGGCAATTTCAGAACATTTATCGTACCCTATTATTGGAGATAAATTAGTAACAATCATTAGCATTTGGTCTAAATTCATATTGATTTGTTTAGTGTTCGCTTTTAAGCCGATTAAGCAATTACTAATAAAAGAATTAATACCCCCTATTAAAATTTCAATAGATTCAAGAACATTTACAATCATTACGGGTTTACTCATGTTCAAATCTAAAATGCTTCCATACATTTCTCCACTTGTAACAACATAGTCGTTTCCAATCACTTGAAGACATACTTGAATTAAAGCTTCAGATTGAGTAGGATTAATTTTCCCAGGCATAATAGACGACCCTGGTTCGTTTTGGGGTAAAATCAATTCTGATAGACCTGCTCTTGGACCACTGCCCATCCAGCGAATGTCATTTGCCATTTTTAAAAGCGATAACGCTAAAAGTCTTAAGTTACTACTGGCATTAGCTATAGTATTATGCGAAGATATTCCCTCCGCTTTTATAGGATTAATTTTAAGAGATAAGGAAGTTATTTTTGAAAGATGGTTTACGGTCAATTTATCAAAATCTTTATGAGCATTTAAACCTGTACCTAAAGCTGTGCCACCTATTGGGATGAATAATAATTCATCCATTACATGTCTTAATCGTTCAATATTAGTTTCGATTTGTTTTTTGTATACTTTAAATTCTAACGATAGTGGTATTGGGACGGCATCTTGTAAGTGCGTTCTTCCTACTTTAACGATTTCTTCAAATTCTTCGATTTTAATGGTTAAAGTTTCTACTAATCTGTTTAAGACCGGAATTAACTTCTTTATCATATGTACAGTGGATATATGCATAGTAGTGGGTATCACATCGTTAGAAGATTGGCTCTTATTTACGTGATCATTTGGATGGATGGGATGTTTCTTACCCATAGGAAATCCTAAGATTTGAGCAGCCCTATTAGCTAATACTTCATTCATGTTCATGTTTGTTTGAGTTCCACTTCCTGTTTGATAAATATCAATTGGAAATTGATCTAAAAGCTTATTTTCGTTCAATATTTCGTTAACTGCTTGGAGAATGGCATCTCCTTTTTCTTTGTCAATCAACCCTAATTCCATATTTGTTAACAGACACGCTTTTTTAAGCTGTCCTAATGAAACGATAAATATCTTAGGGAATGTTTTTCCACTTATTTGAAAATTTTGGATTGCTCTTTGAGTATTTATCCCCCAATAAACATCACTTGGAACTTCTAATTCCCCTATGACATCTTTTTCTGTTCTAAAACTCATTTAATTCCATCATTATTTTCCTTTTTTAATAATGTAGAATGGATAAGATAATTAAAAAAAGTTTATACTAATATTCAATAAATAAATATTAAATAAACCTTTCAGTTCTCAATTAATATATCTTTTTCTATAAAAAAGAATTATATGGTTACAATGATTATTATAAAAATGCAAATCATTTTGTAATAGAATATTAGCCATTTTTAATAGGTGTTATCAGAATAGATGAGTCGTAAACTAATTTTTAAAAAGGAGAAATTTACTGTCATTGTTTGGATACTTGTTATCGGGACTGTTATTATGGGTTTGGGGTATATGTCATATTCCGCATCAAAAACCGTTAGTGGTTCTTATCAGATTTCAAGGGCTGAATATGTTGCTTCTAAGATTGAAATATATAATAACGTAGAAATGGGAGAAATAAATATTAATAATCTTCCTGAAAATTCGGTAAATATTTTAGAGGCAAATTGGAATTTTGATACACCTGAAGGTTATGGTCCAACTACGAATATCATAACTCATAGTAAGATTGGAAATATTCTAAAAATCTTCATTAACCTTCCTTATCATGAAAATATCTCAAATGTAGAGTTCGACATTTCTATTAATCCCAGTTATGAACTATATGATTTCATTAGTAATACTGGAGAAGCAAACATAAATATAAAACTAATGAATATGAATTTTAGTCGTTTTGAAATTAGTGCGACTACAGGGGATATTTATATCGACCTTACTTATATAGGTTTTCATAATGATCACCTTGTGACTTCTACAACAGGGAGAATCTGGTTAGACTATTGGGAACTTGTATTCATTGGAGGAGGTAAATTTGATGTGTTAACTGGTGCAAGTTATATTGATATTAAATGGGCACAACATATTAAATGTTATCATGATATAAACATTACAATTATTACAGATGATTACGTAAGATTTAAATTTTGGTGCCCACTCGAAGTGAGTAGAATGAGAGTTGAATTAGTAGCAACTACCGGTACAAAAATATTTTCTTCAGATGCTCCAGATTTCATCGAAGTTACCCCAGATCACTATCACTCAGTCAATATTAACGATACGAGTATAGATTTCTTAGATTTTGATTTGATTACAACTGATGGCACTGTTTGGGTTTTTATAGTAGATTGCTTTAAACCTCAAAGGTATTGTGACCAAACAATTGAGCAAAATCCTTGGGAAGTACATACTAATGGCTCCTATGTTATTCCAAGAGCAGGACATGATGTTTCAACTATTGAAATCTATAATGATACAACAAACGCACCAATTACATACTTATTGTTAGATCAAAGTTCGGATAATATTTTGGAAGCAAATTGGGATTTAATTTACTTACAGGGGCCTATGTATGGATTAGGTATAATAGAAGTTGAATTTTCACATAAAATTGTTGGAGATGTTTTAAAGGTATATATAGATTTAATCTACCAACCAGATCTAATCAGACCTATATTCCAAGGAGGATATTTAAATATCCAAACTCATCCAAATTATGGTATTTGAGCTAATATTAAAGGTTTAACAACTAATTTAAAAGAAATAGAAATAATCATTTCTCTTTTAATTAATCATATTAAGTTAAATCCTACAAATTGATAAAACTCGGGAATCAAAGAAAAGATAAGATACAAAACTGTTAACGTTATTAAAGATATCCATAAGGATTTTTCCCAGCTAATATCGATCAAGTATTTATTGAAGACAAGAATTAATAAAAACCCGGATATTGAAACAAGTTTAATCAAAAAATTATTTCCTCCATTATCAAATCGCAATAATATTAACGAATCTCCAAGAATTTGAAGTAAAAATGCCATCACGCCAAAAAATAACGGAAGTAACATAACAAGAATAAAACTAGAAAGGATTATCATATATTTCTTCTCTAAAGCCTTTTGTTTTGATTCAAATCGCAGAACCAGAGCAAAAATAATTAAGGATATAATTACTCCGATAATAACCAACCACATTATGTTGTAGAATAGATATTCAATTTGAAATAGCATATTTTCTAACCGTTTAAAAAATTATAATTAGCTTTTAATTGCATTAAGAATAACTCCTTTTTATATCTATTAAAAAGAATATGTCAACTTTAAAATATTATTAAATCAAAAGAAATTCAGTTAATATTAAATCAATTTATGATTTTGTTTCCATATAAATCCAATAAGGTTGGAGTCCTTGTGGAACTTCAGTTTCGGGATATATTTCTCTCTCTTGAAACCCTGCTGAACGATAAACTTGTTGTGCAGCAGTCATAAATCGCCCAGTATCAAGTAGGATTCTTGAACACCCGAATTCTTTCCCTTTGTTTAAAAGATGTCTTAATAGGTCTTTTCCAAATCCTTTTCTTCGATATTTTGGTCTGATATACATTCTTTTTATTACACCTGTGTTAATGTTAAGTTTTATAAAAGCACCCATCCCTACTAGATTTTTTTTTATTTTTAGTATATAGAAAACTCCTTCAGGTGGCACATAGGAAGTAAGTTCTTCAACACTAATTTTGGCATAATCTCGAATTGGTTGCCCCAGTACGGAGATTAAATCTATATCGTAGTGTTTCTTAACTTCATTGGCAATCCAAGACAAATATTCATCATTTAAATCTATTAAAAGGGATTTATGAACTCTCAAATCAATAGGAATGTACTCAATCATATGTAATCATATGTTTTTTTTTATTAATAAGTTATATTAAAAGAAGTAGAATAAAAAAAAAGGAGTTAATTCTATTTTAATTACCTTCAATGGTTAGGCTGTTAGCAAAAGAGCCACTAATATGAAACTAATAATGATACCTAGTACGATCCCTATTACGATTGCGATTAAAAAAAGGAGGATTTGTATTACTATAACAAAAACGAATGACTCGCCAAATTCTTTTTTATAAATAATCTTAACAACAATAGCTCCAATAATAATGGCAATTACTAATTCCACGATACCAAATAGAAAATTTGCTCCAAACAAGAACTCAACTATCCAACTAACTGGAATATCTGTTAATAGCCAAATTAAATTGATTACGAATGCTGTTAAGAGAGAATCGCTCCAATCTTTTTTCCTGGCTTTCCACCGCGTCACAAATATACCAATTATAAACATTGCAATTGCTAAAACAATCACTAAAATAAACGCAGTAAGAATTACTATTTCATCAGCTGTTAGAAATAACATATTTATCATTAAATTTTTGGATATTATACAATAATTTGATCTGTTTATATATAAATATAAACTTTTTATACATTATTCCCTAATGTTTAATATTAGAAGGTGAAATTAGTTAATAAAAGATGGGAGAATGATTTAATCAGAATGTTAGGGAATTTCAATTCCGCACGCAGGACAAATTATTGTATCTTTATCGATTTTATTTCCGCAGTTGTGACAATGCAATGCTTCACTTTTTTGTTTTGGGAGAGCTTTTGGAGGTGAGCTTTCTTCTATTCTTTCAAGTAAGGAAAAGAGGTTAGAAAATAAGCCGTTATACCAAGAATTTTTGAGTTTATCGACTCTTCGTATTGTTCTTGAAAGAGGTGTAGCTTCCACTCGAATCAGTGTTTTGTTGTTTTTTAAATCGTAAAAATTAATTCGAATTCGCTTCTTCCAATTCGGATCGTGGCCCGTATTGGTGTTCATAGTCCCTTGTTTAGCTTCTATAAAAGTAGGAGGAGTATGCTTTTTTATTTTGGCTTTATGTTGGCCGGTTATCCATTGCATTGCAAGCTCGAAAGCTTTATCAATAGGAATTTGAAGAGTTTCCTCATATATCACAGTAACATTCATAAGAACTATATATTATAAGTTCGTATCATCTATAATTTTTGCCATCGGATTATTTTCTCAATTACTATTTTGATAAATGTTATAAAGCTAATTCCCGTAATTTGCGAGTAACTTCTTTTTTTTTTATACCTTTCAGATCAAACCATTTATAAAAGATTAACGCACCCACACTGCAAAAAATGAATGGAATTAATCCTTGAATTATCCGAAGACCTACTAAGGCATCAAACTGATGAGAAACATCTATTGGGTCATAGATTGTGAGCGCGTGAATAATTGCTATAATAAAACTCTGAAACACTACAGAAGTGCGAATGAAAAAGTTTCTAATTCCAATTAAAGTAGTCTCGTGATGTTTTTTTAATTTCACAGCGATTTCATCGTAACAATCAGCCAAAACAGGTGATAACATAATCAAGAACAATGTTACTGATATTCCATTTAGGATGCTTGTTAAATAAAACTGAAACGCGTTCACAATAAAGAGGTTTAATAATAGACTTACTCCGTAGGAAGCTAAACCTATTACATAAGTGTTCGAATGTCCTATTCTTTTAGCTAAACGAACCCATATAGGCATTGTTAGAAAAGAAGATAATAGCATTAAAATTGAACCTAAGCTTCTTATGTGTTGTCCCTCTTGTAGAACATCATCAATAAAGTTGACTGTATTCATGCTCATAAGACCAAACGCAATCATGAATGTAAGATAAGAAAATACAGCCAACATGAAATTTTTTTGTTTTATAGCCATCTTCATAGTTTTAAAAAAGGAAATTCTTTCCGAGTTGTCATGCCCTACGATAAATCTCTCTTTTATCACTTTAGATTCCTTGGATCCAGGTATAAACACCATGAGTGAGCACGAGAGTATAATAACGCTGATAAACGCAGCGATTGTGAACGATGTTGGATTTCCGGGATCAATTACTAGTGACCAAATTGTAATTGCTAAGAAATTTGCTATAAAAGTAAAAATTTGAGTCAATATCCCTCCTTTTCTACGCGTTGTATCTCCCCTAAAATGTGCAGCAAAGGCACCAAAAGAATGCGTTTGAAGAAGAGAATACGATAAATCGTATATGAATACGAATATAATATAATATATTAGAATGGGCAATACGCTTTCAATCCCTGATACTTGAGGGGGGATAAATAGGAAGAAAAACAGGATAATTGTAGGAATCCCTCCGATAATGATCCATGGCGTATGAAACCCTCGCTTTCTGGTCCATTTAAAGGGTTTATCTGTAAGATATCCTATAAATGGGTTAATTAACATACCTAATACTATGTATAGCGTATTTGCTATTGCCATATATATTGGCCATAAAGGAACTATACTGATTAAACCAAGTTCTCCTTCGTAGAATGTCCAGACATAATTATTGAAAGCTATCATTAAAAAAGTATTCAAAAAATATCCGGTTGAAAACATTACCATCTTTATCATACTAGGATCTTCAGGTTGAGTATGATTCACATTATTATTTGAGGTTTTCATCTTTTATTTCAGAGTTTTTTCTTGATATTATTTTATTCGTTCTATTATTTATTAAAGGCTTCTCTCCCAAAAAGCAAAAAATAATGTATTGATTCAAATTTTAATTTATTAGAAAAAATTTTATTAAATACTGAGCGATTTTTAATTAATCTTGTTCCATATGAGATTCTAGTAAATGTTATTTAAAGGAGGTTATTATCGTAAGATTACTCGAATACGAGAGTAAGGAAATTTTTAGCAAGTTTGATATTCCATTAGTTAAAAATGTGTTAATTCTAAGGGGTGAAGATATTGAAGAAAAAGTTAAAGGATTTTCATTTCCAGCAATTGTTAAATCACAAATCGCTATTGGAAGCAGAAAAAAAGCGGGGTTAATTAAAATTGCTAAATCCACAAATGAGGCAATTTCACTGTGTGATGAGTATTTTAATAGAAATATAGCTGGGTTTCAGGTTGAAGCAATTCTTATTGAAGAACTCGTAACAATAGAACATGAATATTATTGCTCAATCGCTTTAGACGCTTCAGGAAGACAATTTTACCTTATCGTAAGTAAAGAGGGAGGGATAGACATCGAAGATGTTTCCAAGGAACGCCCAGAAGCAATAATCAAACTTAATTTTTCGTATTCAACAGGATTAACTGAGAATATTGCTAGAGCCGCAGCCACTCGACTCGGTTTGTTGGGCACTTCATTACAATTAGGTATTAATATTGTTCTGAAATTATGGGAGATCGCAAAAAAATTAGAAGCTCAACTTGTAGAAATAAATCCTCTGGTAATGACTCCTTCTGGATTAATTGCAGTAGATGGAAAAATGATTCTAGATGATGATGCGGAGTTTCGTCAGCCAATCATTCAAAACTTACAAGAGAGGAAGTTAAGTGACCTAGAGAAGCTTGCGAAAAAAGCAGGTTTTTCGTTTGTTGAGCTATCCGGAGAGATTGGTATCTTAGCAAATGGAGCAGGACTCACGATGGCTTTGTTAGATGTTTTATCTGAGTTAGGTTTACAACCAGCTAATTTTTTGGATGTTGGGGGCGGAGCTAGTAAGGAAAGAGTATATAAAGCGCTGGATTTGATTTTTAAATTGCAGCCGAAAGCTGTTTTGGTAAATATTTTTGGAGGTATCACTCGATGTGACATAGTTGCTCAGGCGATAATTCAAGCTCTCAAAGATTTTTCAGATGCTCCACCAATGGTTATTAGACTAACAGGGACTAACGAAAAAGAAGGAGTTGCCTTGCTTAAAGAAGCAAACATAGATGTGATTCAAGATATTATGGGAGCAGTTAAAAAAGTAAAGGAAGTGCTGAGTGAATAGCATGTATATTAATGAGAACTCAAAAGTAATCGTTCAAGGCATGACGGGAAAACAAGGGATGTTTCACACTCAAATTATGCTTAATTATGGTACTAAAATTGTTGCTGGAGTTACACCTGGAAAGGGAGGTCAACAAGTACATGATATTCCAGTTTTTAACAAGATGAAAGAAGCAATTCAAGAAACAGGCGCAGACACGAGCATTATTTTTGTTCCTGCACGATTCATTTTAAGCGCAGCTATGGAAAGTTTAAATGCTGGAATCAACATGACATGCATTATAACCGAGAATGTGCCTGTTTTTGATATGATTCAACTTGTAGAGAAAGCTAAAGAAAAAGGATTATTTTTAATTGGTCCGAATTGCCCTGGAATGCTAATCCCCGATAAAATCAAATTGGGGATAATGCCAAACAACATGTGTCATTACGGTGATGTCGCAGTAATCTCTAAAAGTGGAACATTATCTTACGAAATAACAAAAGCTATTGGGAATAGTGATATCGGAGTTTCTGCATACATAGGTATAGGTGGAGATCCTGTGAGAGGAACTACTATGCAAGAAGCTGTAGCTTATTATTCAGAAGATCCAAAGACTAAAATAATCGTCCTTATAGGAGAAATTGGAAGCGACGAGGAGGAAAAAACTGCAGAGCTTATTAAGTACAATGTTTCTAAACCAGTTATAGCCTATATTGCTGGAAAAAGCGCTCCAGAAGGGAAAAGAATGGGCCATGCTGGTGCCATAATTTCTGGGGATATTGGAACTGCAAAAGGGAAAATTAAAGCTTTGAAAGACTCAGGAGTTTTAATTGCTAATACTCCTTGGGAGGTTCCTCAAGTGATTAAAGAAATATTATAAATTAAAGTGAATTTAAATTAATTGCTTATTATCTATAAAGTGCCCAGCTGAGCTCAAAATAAAATCCCTATTAATTCGGATCATGCTAACCCTTAAAAAATTTGATGAAACTACTACACAAAAGGGAAAAGAATCCCATATAAATCATGTAGGTAAAACTTTTATTAAAGTTGAGTTTACACTAATTATAAATATTTGACATAATAATAAAAATAAAATATAGGAAAGAGAGAAAATTGGCTCAAAAAAATATTTATGAGTATGATGCTAAGAAGATTTTAGCTAATGAACTGCCAAAGTATTACCCCGAATTCAAATACCATAACAAATTAGTGATTATTGACTGCGAGACTGACTTAGAGAAAGCAATTTCAGATAATCCTTGGATAAATACAGAAAAAGTTGTAGTTAAACCTGACCAACTTTTTGGAAAAAGAGGGAAGGCAAATCTACTTTTGCTAGATGCAAATTGTGATGAAATGAAAGATTTCTGTTATACCAATTTGGATAAAGTCTACGAGATTGGGAATGTAAGAGGTGCATTGAAGCGTTTACTTGTCGAACCTTTCATTCCTCACGAAAAAGAATATTATGTTTCTATCACAACCGAAAGAGAGGGTGATGTGATCCATTTCAGTTTCGAGGGGGGCATTTATGTGGAAGAGAATTGGAATAAGGTCATTCACATACCAATACCTATTGGAACTGATATTAAAACCTTTGATTTAGAGAATAAATTGCCAGATTTAGGAGACTCTAAAGGTGTTTTAATGCCTTTTATTAAGGGGCTTTATCAAGTGTTTGTCGATCAGGATTTTACTTTTCTTGAAATCAATCCATTCGCAATCGCTCAAGACAACAAAGTTGTTCCATTAGATGTTAAAGCTAGATTAGATGATACCGCTATGTTTCTTCACGCGGATACATGGGGGAATCCAATCAAACCGATTGAATTTCCTACTGCTTTCGGGCAAGTTATGTCTGAAAAAGAAGCGTATATACGGGAATTAGATGAAAAGACAGGGGCTTCCCTCAAATTAAAAGTTCTGAATCCAGTTGGTCGAGTTTGGACTATGGTAGCTGGAGGAGGGGCTTCAGTTATCTATACTGATACGATCGTGGACTTGGGATATGGAGAAGAATTGGGGAATTATGGAGAATATTCTGGGAATCCATCACGAGAATATACTGAAATTTACGCTCAAACCATTATAGATCTCATTACAGAAACTCCTGACATCGCAGGGAGATCAAAGTATCTCATAATTGGTGGAGGAATTGCTAATTTTACTGATATAAAAGCTACCTTTACTGGAATTGTTAGTGCTATTAAGAATTCAGTTGAAAAATTGAAAAAAGCCAAAGTTAAAATTTACGTACGAAGAGGTGGACCTAACGAAAAACAAGGACTTGAACTTATGAAGCAGGTTGGAGAGGAGACTGGCATTCCGATTGAAGTATATGATAGATACACTCATATGACTAGAGTTGTCGATTTAATAAAACAAGCAGAAGAAGCAGGAGGGGCTTAAAATGGAAGATTATGAACTTTTTAATAGGAATACTCAAGCAATAATCTACGGATTTCAGAGAAATCCTATCCAAAGAATGCTTGATTTTGATTTTGTGAGTAAAAGAGAAAAACAATCAGTAGCAGCAATTATAAGACCTACTCAGACGGCTGCAATTAGTTATCACAAGGTTTTTTACGGGAATAAAGAAATAGTTATACCTATTTATAAAACATTAGATTTAGCAATGAAAAAACACCCTAACGCTGATGTGATGATAAATTTTGCATCCTTTAGATCCTCGTATGAAACTAGTAAAGAAGCTCTTGAATCTGATACAATTCGCACAGTAGTTATCATAGCTGAAGGCATTCCTGAAAGACAGAGTCGAGAATTAATAAAGATCGCAGAAGAGAGGAAGAAGAATATTATTGGTCCAGCTACCGTAGGAGGAATTGTTGCGGGGGCTTTTAAAATTGGAAATACAGCAGGAACTTTAGAAAATATTAAACTTTCCAAATTATATCGACCAGGCTCAGTTGGCTTCGTCTCAAAATCAGGCGGCTTAAGCAACGAAATGAATTTTATGATAAGTCAAACAACCGATGGAGTATTTGAGGGCATTGCAATTGGCGGCGATAGATATCCTGGTTCAAGCTTAATTGATCATCTCATGCGATACGAAGCAAACCCTAAAATTAAAATGTTAGTAACTTTAGGTGAGATTGGTGGTACTGACGAATATGCGATAGTAGACGCATTGAAAAACGGAAAGATAACAAAACCTATCGTTGTGTGGGTAACAGGTACAGCGGCAAAACTGCTGCCTAAGGGATTGCAGTTTGGTCACGCGGGAGCTATGGCAGATAGCGCAAGAGAAACTGCTGACGCTAAAAACCGTGCATTAAGAGAGGCTGGCGCTATCGTTCCAGATTCATACGAAGATTTTGACAAAGAAATTAGAAAAACATTTGAAAATTTAAAAAAGGAAGGTAAAATTGACCCCGTTGAAGAATTCGTACCTCCAGAAGTTCCACTGGACTATAATACTGCGATTCGTATAGGAAAAGTAAGAAGACCGACCGATGTAGTAGTGACTATTTCAGATGATAGAGGTGATGTGCCAACTTTTGCTGGTGTTGGATTAGATAAAATAATCAGAGAAAACAAATCAATTGGGTATGTGATTGGACTTTTATGGTTTAAACGAGAGTTACCAGAGTTTGCTCAACAATTTATCGAGATGGTAATTAAATTGACAGCCGACCACGGTCCCGCGGTTTCAGGAGCTCACAATGCTATTATAACAGCTCGCGCAGGTAAAGATTTAATGGCGTCGCTTGCTTCAGGAATTCTCACGATCGGCCCGAGATTTGGTGGAGCAATTTCAAACGCAGCTAAATACTTCAGGGAAGCTTTGCAAAAAGAAATGACCCCCTTAGAATTTATGGGTTATATGAAAGATGTCGTGAAAATTAACATCCCTGGAATTGGCCATAGAATAAAATCAGTTCAAAATCCTGATGTACGAGTTCAATTATTGAAAGAATTTGTCTTGAAAAACTTTGAAAAACATCCACACATTGATTACGCTCTAGAAGTCGAGAAACTTACCACATCCAAAAGAAATAATTTAATATTGAATGTAGACGGATGTATCGGTATAACCTTCCTGGATTTGCTAGAAAACTTAGATTTCACTAAAGAAGAAATTGAAGATGTAATATTCAGCGAAGCTCTAAATGGATTATTCGTACTTGGGCGCTCAATTGGAATGATGGGACATGTATTTGATCAGAAACGCCAACGCGCAGGCCTCTATAGACAACCTTGGGACGAAATTCTATTTGCAGATTAAAATTTATATTTTTTTTTATAAATAATAATTCACAATTAAAAATCGGAAAGAAACATTTGATTAACTTATAATTAATCAATAAATTGTAATATCAAGAGTATTAAAAAAAATCATAGAAAAGTAAAAAGTAAAAGAAATAGGGAAAACAAAAATGGATAATATTATTGAAAATGCGAAAATCCACTTTGGGAAACTTATCAAAGAGCAGTTAGAAAGAGTAGAACGAATGAAAAAAGCCGGAGATTGGGTTGATTACACATCGATAAAACCAATTATCATCGGACTCGTTGGGGGCGATGGTATCGGACCATTTATTACAAAACACGCGCAAGCCGTACTGGAATTCTTGTTAAAAGAAGAGAGAGAGAATGGGAGCGTTGAGCTTCGAGTAATTGACGGACTAACAATTGAAAACAGAGCAAAAGTAATGAAAGCGATCCCTGACGACGTGTTAGTAGAAATAAAAAAGTGTCATGTGTTATTAAAGGGGCCCACTACAACACCAAGAAAAGGGGATAAATGGCCAAACATCGAAAGTGCTAATGTAACCATGCGTCGTGAGTTGGATCTATTTGCAAACGTTCGTCCAGTTAAAGTACCTGAAAAAAATATCGATTGGATGTTTTTCAGAGAAAATACTGAGGGAGCTTATGTATTAGGTTCTAAAGGTATAAGTATCTCAGATGATTTAGCCTTTGATTTTAAGGTTATTACAACGCAAGGAGCAGATAGGATTATCAGACTAGCCTTTGATTACGCTAAAAAGAACAATATTAACAAAGTTACAGTAGTTACTAAAGCAAACGTTGTAAAAGCTACTGATGGGAAATTTCTTGCTATAGCAGAGGAAGTGGCAAAAGATTATCCCGAAGTAGAATGGGACGATTGGTATATCGACATTATGACGGCTAAGCTAGTAGATCCAGCAAGACAAAGCCAATTTAGAGTATTTGTTGCTCCGAACCTTTATGGGGATATCATTACTGACGAAGCCGCTCAGATTCAAGGAGGCGTTGGAACTGCGGGCTCTGCGAACATTGGAAAACAATATTCTATGTTTGAAGCGATTCACGGTTCAGCCCCCCGTATGGTAGAAGATGGTAGGGCACAATACGCTGATCCTTCAAGTATTATCAAAGCAGCGGCTTTACTTATGAACCATATAGGATTTGTTGAAAAAGCGAAAAAGCTCGAAATGGCACTTGAGATATGTGCAACGCTAGAAAAGAAAATAACAATTACTGGCCGAAACGACGGAGCTACTGGCGAAGAGTTCGCAAAGTATATCATGGATACACTTACAGATCCACAATTAGAAGAACATTTTAAAGAATATAGTAAATAATATGAATTACTAAAAATATAACGATAACATTCAATTGAGTAAATTTTAACTTTTAATCTTTTTATTTTTTTTTTTTTAAAAAGTCCGATCCTTCCACCTGACCTTATTATAGAGAAATGTGATTCGCGTGATCACTCCTTTAGCAAGGAAATCAATAATCACATTATGAAAATCCTAGAGACGTTTGGAATAGATAATCTTGGAAGTATTGTCGAATATGATTATGATCCATACACCGCATGGTGGGCCAGTCGCATTATCATAACTGGTGGTGCATCGAACATCCTTGGTTTGAGGTCCTTGCTCATTAGAGAGCTAGCTAAAAAGACTTACTGGTTGTGAAAAAGCACCCTCATGTCCTTTAGTGGATGTAAGTTTCAGAGACATCGCCTTTACAATACGTAATGTCCCTCTCGAAGATACACCTGGAACATGGTTGGGAGCATCGATAGAATCCAGCCTTAAAACATTCAAAGAGTGTTTTGTATCAAAAGAGATGTATTCAAATAATACGGATATAATTTTCACATTACACCATGAAAAAATGTGGACATCTATACTCAAATAAGAAGGATTTTATTCGATGTATATATCTCTATTTTTTAAATTCTCTAAAACATAATTTTCTTTATCATTGAGAATGGGATTATTTTTTAAATCTAAATCCTCAAGTAATTCAAGTTTAAGCAAAGATTCAGGTAAATTGGAGATTTTATTATTAAATAGATATAATCGAATTAGAGATTTAAGGTTGCCGATTGATTCAGGTAAAGTAGTTAACTCATTTTCCATCAAATCTAAAATTTCAAGATATGCAAAATTTCCTATGGATTTTGGAAGGATCGTCAATTTATTCTTTTTTAAACCCAAATATGTTAATTGGGAAAGATCTCCTATAGAATCTGGAATATTAGTTAATTGATTACCCGATAAATCTAAAAAATTAAGAACCTTGAGTTTATTTATTGATTCTGGAATTTCTGTCAAATTACTATCTACGAAACTTAATCCAACTAGATTTTTAATCGCCAATAAAGATTCAGGAAAAGCGGATAAATTGCTATTACTGAAATCTAAATGAAATTCTGACAAATTTTTCATTGATTCTGGAAAACATTCAAATTCTGTGTCAAAAAGCGCTAAAAATTCAAGAGAACTTAAGGATCCTATTGATTCTGGAAGATTTTTTAGTGGGTTTCCATCAAGCAGTAATGAATCAAGATTTTTAAGCTTTCCTATAGAATTTGGAAGTGAAGTTATTTGGTTCTCTCTCAATTCGATTAATTCTAAAGATTTTAAGTTATCTAAACAATTTGGTAGATGAGTAAGTTGATTATGTGCTAAATACAAAAATTTTAGCGATTTAAGTTCACAAATAGAATCGGGAAGGGACTCCAACCGATTATAAGATAAATCAAGATATTCTAAATTATCAGAATCTTCTAAACACTTGAGATCTTCTAAATTTGTTAACCCAATATTTCCTAATTGATAGCCTATATAGCCATCATGATCCTCCTTTAGGAAATACTTCTCTCCATTAACTTCAATAAAATTTCCTGTCATATAGCTCTCAATTAATTATTATTTGAAAAAAAAATTGAATTTTTTGATTCCATTCAAATCTAATGAATACTATAATTGTTGAATACTTAATAAAAATGCTTGTCATTCCCGTAATTTCTATTATTTTTTAATTTAAGATTTTATAATTTCGATGATAAAATACAATTAGAAATCCCAAATTAATTATTAAAAGAATGTAAAAAACATTATTAGAGTGATTTGTATATATGAAGAAAAAGAAAGTAAAAATTGTTTTGTTCTTATTATTTTGCTAAACCTAAATATTTTAAAGCTTTATTCTTAATTCTCTCCATCGTGGGAGTATCGGTAGTTTCTTCTAGGTAGTTAATTGTAAGGGTTAATTTTCCAGCGACTGTTACTGCGGGAATAACCAGTTCGATGTACGGAGTACCTGAAGTTACAAATATAAAACGATCTAACTCTAATGATCCATATTTGGTAGGATAATCTAGAAGACCAAGATTGGTAATAGCCAGAACAGGTAATTTAGGAATTTGCTTTTTTGCCCTCTTATTTGCTATATTCTTCTCATCATTGCAGTAAGTATGAATTTTTTCATATCTACTAAAATTTGAGGGAACAAGATTTCCAAAAAATGTAAATTGACGGGCATCTACCATAGATTGATCAACGATCTCTGTAATCGCAGCAAATTGAAATATTTTTTTAATATAGAGATTTTCTTTTGCTTTATCATTGTAAATTTTAGCATTCTCCCAAAAACCTTTTTTTGGATTATATGAGAATTCAAGCTCAAATCCTGAAATATAAACTCCAAAATTTTCACCTATGGGTTTACTATAGCGCTTTCGTGTGTTAACAGGAACCATAATATTTCGTTTTCCTCCTTTAAATGGTCCTCGGATAGAATTACGCGCTGCTAGAAAAGCTGTATTAAGAGCTGAATTCACAGTTAATCCATGTTGCCTACAGTTGTCAACGAGATTTGATGTTTCTTCTTCACTTAATTCCACTGAGATGATATTAAAATTATAGTTGTCCAAAAATGCTCTGAAGATATTATCCTCATCCTCCTCGTCAAAAATGACTTTTGATTTTTGCCACTTTTTATTCAAAGTATTAATTGCGAACTTTATGGCTTTTCCAATTTTAATATCTATTGGAAAATTATCTGGAGTTGCTAAGGGTGGCTCTGGCATCTCTATTACTTTTCGATCAGGATCACCAACGTACAAAAGGAGATCACGAGCTAAAATTGCCAAAGAGGTTCCATCACATATCACATGATGACAAATTATAAGAATTTCAGAAATTTCGTGTGATTGCAATAATACAAAACGAGCTAAAGGACCTGTAGCTAATTTAAAGCGAATTTTGTATTCATTCAAGAGTTCTCTATTCCAATCTTCATCTGATGTTCGTTGAACTACTCTTAACGGATTTTCAAGAACTTTTTCATTTATATACCATGGTTCATTGTTTTCATCAAGATAAATTCGGGCTCCCACCAATGGATGCTGTTGCCTTACTTTATTTAATGCAATTCTTAAATCATCTTCTGAGATAAATCCTTTGACTCGAGCGACTATAGATATAGTTTGATTAGGAGACCTAAAAAATCTCCTCTCAAAGGAGTTTAGTTTTCTTTTCAATTTTTTATATTGCGTAATTTTTTACACCTCATATTTTATTCTTTCATTGATTCTGAACTTTCAGAAAAAGTGAAAGTCAAGATATAATAAATATTTTGAGTATAAAAATGTTTTCATTATTTGTGAAATTTCACATTTTGTAAAAAGCTTTTTATATTAGAAAAACTATATTATCATTAAGAAATGCCTACAAATAATAAGAATAATCACATTTACGACAAAAAGATCAGGAATTATGAAAAGGAAGTCATAAAATTCTTTGTAGAATACGGAAAAAATAAAAGATCTGATATTGAATCTCATATTCTTGCTTACATTTTATTGCGCGAAGGACAATGGTTAACTCAAGAAAACATTAGAGAATTATCACTCATTTTTTATGAAACTGAATTTAAAAAAGGCATTTCACAGGGTTCTATATCCCAAATTCTAAATAATTTCGTAGAATATAGCGTTCTAAATAAAAGAAAACTTGAGACTAAAAAGAACGCTTTTGAATATTCAATGTCAGGAGCTTTTAATCAAGTAATGTCTTCTGCTATAGGATATGGAATAGAGGAGTTGGAGAAGTATATCTTGTTCTTGAAGAAAAAATTAGCCTCTTTGGAAAAAATTGAATATAAAAGTAATGAAGTTGAATTTCTAAGAGTTAGGCTAAATGAAAGAGTAAAGGAATTAATAGAATTCTTTATTTTTCATAAGGATCTCTATGAAGAAATATTCAAGATACCCAATAATAAAAAGAAAAATATTAGTAAACCAGAAGATCTAAGTGATTTTCAAATTAAGAAGTCTCTTAGAGAAATTGAAAGAGATATTATTGAGTTTATAATAAATTGTCCATTATTCAGGTTTGGAAAGATGAAAGGCGCTCATTACCCTATTATTGCTTATTTCTTTACTAGGAAGAGATTAACTCAAGAAAAACTAAAAGAACTTACAGGTTTCTCTGCTGGAATGGTTTCTGAAGGTTTAAATTATATGCTTCAGGAAGGGTACATAAATTTAGATAAAGTTAAAGGTATTAGAGTACGGTATTACGAATTAAATTCAATTGCCTATTATAATTATCTACATCTATTCCGGATCGTCAAATCAAATTCTGAATTATTTACAAGGTTAGATGCTATAAGCAGTGAAATAAAAACAAAAAGAACTGAGCTAAAAGATATAAATGGATATCGCATTATAAATAAGCGAGTTAAACAATTTTTAAATGCAAAACCCGTGGTTGAGAAATTATTAATATCATTCAAAGATGCAATGGAAAGGTTTAAACATAAACCACAATAAAAAAAGAAGGAAATATAAAGAATTAGTATTATGAGGGCAATCAAAATAATCAGTGAAATTAAGGATTAAGCGGGTCTATATAGTAGAAAAAACAATTTTTAAAATTCTTTTGATGATGGTGGGTTGTCATTCCCGTAATACTTTCAATAAATATTATTACAAATCCAAAATTAATTATTATAATAATGTGAAAAACACTATAAGAATGGTTTGTATTTATGAAGAAAAAGAGAGTTGTTATAATCGGAGCCTTAGGTATGGATTTTCACCTGTTTAACACCGTCTTCAAAGATAATGAAGAATACGAGGTAATTGCTTTTACTATTGCTGGAGAGCAGAATGTAGGCACAATTGAAGGGGCGGAAAGGAAATATCCGGCGGAATTAGCAGGTAAACTATATCCAAAAGGCATTCCAATGCTTCCCGAAGAACACATTGAAGAAATAATTAAACTTCATCAAATAGATGAGGTGGTGTTTGCATATTCTGATGTTTCGCACGAAGAATTAATGCATAAAGCATCTAGAGCGCTATCTGCTGGAGCTAACTATCGTTTGATATCGGGAAAATTCACCCAAATTAAATCTAAAAAACCCGTTGTAGCAATATGTGCTGTTAGAACTGGATGTGGTAAAAGCCAAGTTTCTAGAGCAACTTATAGGTATTTAATGAGCAAAGGTTATAAAGTTGTAGCAGTAAGAGAACCAATGCCTTATGGAGATTTGATAAAACAAAATGTTATGCGTTTTGAGAAGTACGAAGATTTAGATAAGTTTGATTGCACGATCGAGGAGCGGGAAGAGTACGAACCTTACATTGAACAGGGACTTGTGATTTATTCAGGAGTAGATTACGAAAAAATTGTTAGGGAAGCAGAAAAAGAAGCGGATGTAATCATCTTTGACGGTGGAAACAACGAGCTATCGTTTTATGTTCCAGATTTACTTTTCATCGTAGTAGACCCATTAAGACCGGGACACGAGATGAAATATCATCCCGGCGAAGTAAACGCCCGATCTGCCGATGCGTTCGTCATTAATAAAATGAATAACGCTAAACCAGAAGATGTGAAAATCGTTGAGAATAATTTAAACGAATTAAATCCTGACGCAACAAAAATATATACAAATTCGGTTGTTACTATCGAAGGTAATCCTGATTTAAAGGGCAAAAAAGTAATTGTTGTAGAAGATGGGCCAACTTTAACGCATGGTAGTATGTCGTACGGCGCGGGATTTGTTGCGGCAACCAATAGTGGAGCTATAATTATAGATCCAAAACCTTATGTAACAGGTACTATGAAAAAAGTATTTGAAGAATTTCCACAGATCACACAGATAGTTCCAGCCATGGGATATAACGACCAACAGATTAAAGACATGGAAGAAACTCTAAATAAAGCTGAATGCGAAATTATAATTGATGGCAGCCCTATTGATCTTGAAAAATTAATTAATAGCAATAAACCTATCATCAGAGTCTCTTATGATATTGAACCTGTCAAAAGTCCAACGATAGAAGAAGTCTTAGATAAATTTATTGAAAAATTTTTATAAAAATAATATTTTAAATTTTAATATGTAAGAAGGGAAGATTACTCAAGATATCAAAAATCTCTTTTTTCATAAGTTATTTATTTTTTCAGATGGTGGAAAATGTCTCCATGCCATATATATACTTTAAGTTTGGGAGATATATCTTCTAAATAATACCCAAATAATTTGCATAGGTTTTCCCTTCATGATATGCTCCTTTACTATCTTGTCGAAGTGCTTCAGCTACTTTCTTAAGAAATGTAGAAAGAATTTGAGGATCAGTAAGTACTTTTCTATCAGCTTCAGGTAGTTTTTTCATATAAATTTATTCATATTATTGTCTAATTTTTCTAAGTAGTGTATAAAACATCTCATCTATTACTTAAATTATGATAGGTTTATATAATCGAAACTATTTAACTTCTTATTGATGATATTAGCTGCAAAGCTAAGGAAATCTTTACAAAAATGTTTAAAAAACAGGGATAAATTAATGTGTAAAAATAAAAAAATCAAAGTAAGAGTTGCATTATTATTAATTCTGGCGATTTTTTTTTCAAGTCCTTTTATATTTTTAAAGACAAGCCAATCTGATGATGAAGCAAGAGCATTAGATGAGAGAAGTATCAGAAGTGCTAATAGCATATGGAGCTACACTGCGGGAGATGGTTTATTTTCGGTGGCAATCTCCTCCGATGGACATTACATTGTCGCAGGAGGCCATGATAACAAGGTGTATCTCTTCGATAAAGCCAGCCCCACCCCCCTATGGAACTACACGACGGGAGGTTGGGTACGTTCGGTGGCAATCTCCTCCGACGGGCAGTATATTGTCGCGGGAAGCGATGATGATCATGTGTATTTCTTCAATAAAACTAGCTCCACTCCACTATGGAACTTCACTACGATAGTTAATATATATTCAGTGGCAATTTCCTCCAATGGGCAGTACATTGCTGCGGGAATCTATCGCTCGGTCTATTTTTTCGATAAAGCCAGCTCCAATCCCCTATGGTATCACGACACGGGAGATGCGGCAGTAGTAACTTCGGTGGCGATCTCGTCCGACGGGCAGTACATTGCCGCAGGAAACTATGGTAACAAAACATATCTTTTTAATAAAGCCAGCTCTACTCCCCTATGGAGCTACACTGCGGGAGATCGGGTACAATCGGTGGCAATTTCCTCCGACGGACAGTACATTGCTGCGGGAAGCTATGATAACAAAGTATATCTCTTCGATAAAGCCAGCTCCACCCCACTATGGAGCTATACTACGGGAGATAATGTATATTCGGTGGCAATTTCCTCCGACGGGCAGAACATTGCCGCGGGAAGCTATGATGACAAGATATATCTCTTCGATAAAGCCAGCTTCACTCCCCTATGGAACTATACTACGGGAAATAGTGTATTTTCGGTGGCAATTTCCTCCGATGGGCAGAACATTGCCGCAGGAAGCGTGGACGACAAGGTATATCTCTTCGATAAAGCCAGCTCCACCCCCCTATGGAACTATACTACGGGAAGTCATGTACATTCGGTGACAATCTCCTCCGATGGGCAGTATATTGCCTCGGGAGGTTGGGGTAATACGATATATCTCTTCGATAACAAGCCCTATACATTTACATTGTCTACAGATGCCGATGTTCCTGATTTGGACGGTATATTTTCTTTAAATTGGACTGTTTCTTCTGGTGCAACTAATTACTCCGTGTATCGTCATTCCAGTTATATTAATGAAATTAACGATAGTTTAATCCTTCTAGCGTATGAAATCACCGATCTGAGTTTATATTTGAGCGAATATTCAGATGAAACCTATTATTTCATTGTTGTTGCAAATAACACTTACGGTGAGACCTTATCAAATTGCATTACGGTGGTGGTGGGCTTACTTCCGGGAAGCTTCACATTATCTTCAAATGCGAGCGATCCCGATGACAATGGCCTTTTTATTCTTTCTTGGACTGGTTCTTCTGGCGCAACTAATTACTCCATATATCAATACTCCAGTTTTATCACGGAAATTAACGGCAGTTTAACCCTTCTAGCGGACGAAATCACCGATCCAAGCCTAGATTTGAGTGGATATTCGGACGGAACCTATTATTACATTGTTGTTGCGCATAATCAAATTGGAGATACTTCATCAAACTGTATTACTGTAATTGTTCAAATTACCAAATCGTTCACGATCATTACTCCCAATATCTCCTCTTCGTGGGAATGTGGTACGTCTCAGTCTATATCTTGGTCTTCAACGGGGATTATTTTGAATATTAAACTTGAACTCTATAGAAATGATGTGTTCGTAATGGAGATTATTTCAAGTACTGCTAATAATGGCGAAGTTTACTGGGTAGTTTTCTCGGAACTCGCGAGTTCTGACCACTATCAGATCAAAATTATAGACGTATCTAATGCTTCCATTTTCGCCTATAGCGACTACTTTGAAATAGAAAACACTTTACCAACAGAACCACCTGGTATTCCGGGATATAATGTACTATTTCTTATTGCTACTTTAGGTTCAATTATGGCATTAATTATGAAAAAATGTTCTAATTCCATGAAATAAAATTCTAAAAATTTTTTTTTTTATTTAATTTAAGGGGCTATTAAATATCATTATAAGTACTTCTTTGTTATGATTTTTTCATAATTTAATCTTTTTCACATAATTTATGGGTATGAAAAATATTTTATCCTTGGGAATCGTGTATAGTTTAATTCTTTGTAACTAATTGGTTGTTCTCCCAATAGTAATTCGTAATTCTTGCTTTTCCATAAGCAAATAATATTAAATTTCTGAATAGAAATCTTGAAATAATTTTTCTAATTTGATCCAAGAGTCTCTATCGGATAACTTGAATTTCTTTCCGTTTTGTTTGAATAAATTGAATTTTAAATTTAATATCTATTTCTGAGACCATAAGATTTATATAGAGAAACTTACTTATAGTAAGTAATTTACTGATGGTAAGATAATTACTATTAGTAAACTTAATTAATGACTTGTAATAACATAAAATGAATAATTAAGCTGAAAGTGGTGAATGAAAATTTCCAAATTATCTAGAAGAGAACGTGAAAAATTACAGCGTCGTAACGATATACTCAAAGCTGCTGAAAAAAGATTCTTTAATAAAGGCTATGATGAGGTTTCTATGGATGATATCGCGGGAGATTTAGAGCTTTCTAAAACAACGCTCTATTTGTATTTTAAAAATAAACCTTCATTGTATTTTGCCGTAGTAATAAAAGGTATGGTTATCCTTAGGAATATATTGAAAAATGCTATAAAAAACGAGGAATCAGGATTAGGAAAAATAATGGGCATAATTCGAGCTTACTTTGATTACATACAAATTCATCTAGATTATTATGGCCTTAATCTTTCATCTAGAGCCATTCGTTTTACGAAAATGCTTAAACCTAACGAGGAGGGTGATACAGAAATTGAAAATGCTGAAGAGTATATCGGATTAACAAAAGAATTACTTGAAATGTTAATTGACGCTGTCAGTTTGGGAATTAAGGATGGTACAATTAGAAAAAACCTGAATCCATTACAGACAGTAATTTTCTTGGGTTCTACCATTGATTTTATAGTACAAATATCCCCCGAATATAAATTACTCTTAGAGATGTATAGCATAACTGCTGAGGAATATCTTCAACACTCGATTGATGTGTTATTACGAGGTCTAGCTGGGGAAAAAAAATAATTGGAGGAAGATAAAAAATGGAAAAAAATAAAATATTAATTGCGTATGGAACTCGTTACGGAGCGACAACTAGTACCGCAGAAGAAATTTCCAAAGTTCTTCAAGGTGAAGGATTTGATGTAAAAGTTGTAAATCTCCAAAAAGATAAGGTAAAAGATATCACAAATTTTGAACTTGTTGTTATTGGAAGTGGAATGAAAATGGATATGTGGACGACTAAAGCTAAAGCATTTTTAAAGAAGTTTAGTGGTGAATTCAAGAAAAGGAAAGTGGCCATTTTCGTGTCATCAGGTGGACGGGCACTCATGGAACATAAAGGAGAACTTGATGAAATTGATAGAATAACTAAAAAATACCTTGAAGATAAAGCTTCTAAATATGGTTTGAATCCAATATCAATGACTATGTTTGGAGGTGTTTGGGATTATAATCAGATTTCTAAAATTTTTAGAAAATTCTTGGATGCAGAAAAAGAAAATTTTATCGCGGCAGGAATAAAAGAAACAGAGCCAGGAGTCTATGACACTAGAAATTGGGAGAATATTCGTGCATGGGCTAAAGAGTTAGCTAGCAAGATTTAAAAAATCCCAATTCAACATAATAAAACTTAAGAACTTTTAAATCTCTTTTTGTAAATTTCTTTTTTAATTTCTTTTAAATAATATTTAATTCTGAAGTCTCATTAAATCATCCATAATTCAAAATTATGTTTTAAATTTAAAAAATAGAACTTAATTGAGTAAAAATCTATGATTTTAGCAGAAATGAAATATGAGCTTCACGAAGTCCAAAAAGGATACGCTAATAGGACTCTGTTCATTAATCTTTCAAACAATGAGATTAAAATCAAGCCTGTAACTGATATAATGAAAGAAAAGTTTATCGGTGGGAAAGGATTTGATCTTTGGCTCATGTGGAATGGACTTCCTCAAGATAGAATTGTTAAATGGGACGATTCCGAAAACGAAATTTGCATTTCTTCTGGACCTTTAGGAGGGAACATCTTTTACCCTGGTTCGGGGAAATCAATTGTTACAACAATATCTCCTTTAACGGATATTATCGTGGATTCTAATGTTGGAGGTTATTTCGGTCCGTATTTAAAATTCTCGGGTTTTGATGCAATTGAAATTCAAGGTAAAGCTCAAAAAGAGGTTCTAATATACATAGATGGTGTTGAGGGTGTTGTTCAAATCAAAGAAGTTGAAAAATCAGAGGGGTTATCTAATTATTCTCATGAATTAACTCAGCAACTTACTGAAGTGTACGCACAAGATGACCGTGAAAAACAACGAATCTCGGTCGTAACCACGGGTCCTGCCGCACAACACACGAATTGGGGGTTGTTAAACTTTTCTTGGTATGTTCCTGGCCGTAAATGGGCCTCAAGCAAACAAGCTGGGCGAGGGGGAATTGGGACCGTTTTTTATGATAAAAAAGTTAAAGCGTTGGTTTGTCGTACTCCAAAAGTTACAGTTGGTTCTAATCATCCTGCTAATTTAGAAGAAGCTAGAAAAGTAGGGATAGCACATACCCAAGAAATAATTAAACTTGACCCAATACAAAACGAAATGCGTAGAGTTGGAACGGGACATCTTCCTGAGATCATGAATGTTACTGACCTTCTACCAACAGAAAATTATCGCTTCGGAAGACACAAAGAAATTAATGGAAAAGATATCCCGTATAGTAGAGAGATAATGAGAGAGATATATTCTGGAAAAGAAGGCGGGGATGGATGTTGGATTGGATGTACTGTTAGCTGTTCTCATTATTCAGAAGGCCACGAAGTTTTAACGGGACCATTTAAGGGTCAAAAATTGATTGTTGATGGCCCAGAATACGAAACAATAGCCGGATGTGGGTCAAATTGGGGCGTTTGGGACCCAAAATGGGTTTTAGAAGTTAATTTTTACTGCGATACTTACGGCTTAGATACAATTTCAGTTGGGACAGGTATAGCATTTGTTATGGAGTGTTATGAAGCGGGTATTTTAAATAAGGAAAGGACTGGAGGATTGGAATTAAATTTCGGAGATGTTGAAGCTGCGGTTGAGTTAATTCACCACATGGCTAAAGGTAAAGGTTTTGGAGTTATAGTTGGAAAAGGTATTAAATATATGAAAAAATATTTTGTTGAAAACTTTGGAGCGGACCCACAATTTGTTCAAGATATTGGTATGGAACACAAAGGTTTAGAATTTTCTGAGTATGTAACCAAAGAATCATTAGCGCAACAGGGGGGATATGGATTAACGAATAAAGGCCCACAACACGACGAGGCTTGGCTTATCTTTGACGATGTAATTAGAAACTCGATTCCAACATTCGAAGACAAAGCTAAAGCTTTGAGGTATTTCCCATTATGGAGAACTTGGTTTAGTTTATGCGGTTTATGCAAGCTACCGTGGAACGATATCCAACCATTAAGTCAAGCAGATTACCCCCTCAAAGATCCTAAAACGGGAGAGTTAGTTCGAGCAAAAATTCCCGATCACGTTGAAAATTACGTTAAATATTATTCAGCAGTTACGGGACATCAATCAACATCGAAAGATCTCATAAAGATGTCTGAAAGAGTGTATACATTTCAAAGGATATTTAACATTAGGTTGGGCAAAGGGCTTCGAAAACACGATTCAAATCTACCTTATAGAGCAGTGGGACCAGTTACTCCACTTGAATACGAAAGTCGTGTTGAGAGGTACGATACACAGCTTAAAGAGTTAGGGCTTAAATTTAACGGTAAATCAACCGAAGAAAAAATTACAATACTACGTAAGCATCGTGAAGAACAGTATACAAAACTTCAAGACGCGGTTTATTTAGAGCGAGGATGGAACAATAACGGTTGTCCTACTATAGAGATGGTACGAAAATTGGGAATTGATTTTGACGAAGTAATTGATGTTATCTCTCCTTATCAATAATAATAAATATTTTAAATATGATTCTAAATGGAAAACATAACCAAACATCCCATCCTGGAAATTCCCGAAAGAAAGAGAATAAAATTCAAATTTGACGGGAAAGCATTAAACGGATTTGAGGGAATGGTTATATCTTCAGCTTTATTTCTTAATAAAATTAAAATTTTTGGTCATCACATAAAAGATTCTAGTCCTCAGGGAATGTTTTGTGCTAATGGACAATGCTCTCAGTGTAATGTAATCGCCGATGGTATTCCAGTAAAAGCTTGTATGACGCTTCTAACAGATGGAATGGAAATAAGAAGTTGTGATGGTTTACCAGAACTACCTCTTGTGGACAGTGCCGTAGAAGTTGGCGATATAGATATTATTAATACAGAAGTTCTTGTTATTGGTGGGGGTCCAGCTGGATTATCGGCTACCAAACTTTTTGGAGAGCGTGGAATAGATGTCTTACTAATTGACGATAAAAATAGACTTGGCGGTAAACTAGTACTTCAAACCCACAAATTTTTTGGTTCCCAAGAAGTATATGCTGGTAAGCGCGGTATCGATATAGCAGAGATTCTTGGTGAGATTGTAAGTTCGTTGAACTCAATAAAAGTTTGGCTCAATAGCACGGTTGTAGCTGTATTTAGCGACAATTTTATTGGTGTTTTGAAGAAAAATGAAGAATATGTGTTAGTTAGGCCGAATTATCTGTTGATTGCAACTGGAGCAAGAGAGAAAATGTTAGTTTTTCCGGGAAATACTCTTCCAGGAGTGTACGGTGCAGGTGCATTTCAAACTTTAGTTAACCGCGATCTCGTTAAAGCTGCCGATAAAGTTTTTATAGTTGGCGGTGGAAATGTTGGATTAATTGCGGGATATCACGCTATCCAAGCAGGAATAGATGTTGTTGGTTTGATCGAAGCTCTATCTCTATGTGGTGGTTATAGAGTTCACGAAGATAAACTTAGAAGGTTAGGAGTTCCCATTTACACCAATCATACAATTATTTCTGCAAACGGCCAAAGCAAGGTAGAATCGATCACAATTGGTAAATTAGACGATAAATTTAACCTTATTCCCGGAACTGAAAGAACATTTAGTTGCGATACTATCTTAATTGCGGTAGGGTTAAATCCCGTTAACGAATTTTATAACAAAGCAAAACAATTCAATATGAAAGTTAGGGTTGCTGGAGACGCTCAAGAAATTGCTGAAGCGTCAGCTGCGATTTTTACAGGAAGAATTGAAGCGCTAAAAATGCTAAAAGAAATGGGAATCGAAATAGAAGAAAATATCGATGAATTGGAAAAATTTGCAAACATTATGAAAGCAAAACCTCCAGCTCCCCGTGAAATAAAAATAATTGAAAAAGAAGATGGTATTTTTCCTCTCTTTCATTGCAATCAAGAAATTCCTTGTAACCCTTGCACATCTGTGTGTCCTCAAGGGCAAATTGAGACCGTGGATAACTTAATCACGCAATTACCATACTTTAAAGGCGAAGAGGACTGTATAGGCTGCGGAAAGTGCGTAGCTGTATGTCCGGGATTGGCAGTAACGCTAGTTGACTATCGAAAAGACAAGGAATACCCATCAGTTACATTTCCTCTTGAATTAACTTCTGAAAAAATAAGTGTTGGGCAAAAAGTTATCGTTGTAAGCGATAACCGAGAATTAGGAGAATTTGAAGTTAAACGCTCAAGATTTCTTAAAGAGTTTCCAAAAACTCTATTAATTACCGTCAAAATTCCTGCAGAATTAGCAAAAATTGCCGTTGCTATCAAACTTCAAAAAACTACGTATGATCAACCCTTAGATATATATCAAAAATCCTATACTGACGACGATGTTATAGTTTGTAGGTGTGAACGCGTATCAGTGGGCGAAATTCGAAAATGGATTCGATATGGAATTAAAGATCTCAACGAATTAAAAGCTTTGACTAAAGTTGGAATGGGAGCTTGCGGCGGGAAGACTTGTACGCCATTAATTAATCGGATTTTTCGCGAAGAAGGCGTTTTACCGGAAGAGGTTATTCCTAGCACAAGTAGGCCATTATTTATAGAAGTCCCTATGAGTGCTTTTGCTAGAGCTAAAGTAAAGAAGGGAGGTAAATAATCCTGGTAGAATTCGACGTGGTTATCATAGGGGCAGGAAGTGTTGGAGTTCCAACGGCCTTAGCTACTGCAGAGAATGGACTTAAAACACTCGTTTTAGATTCTCTTCCTTCCGTTGCCCAAGGGGATAATAAGCACGCTATTGGAGGGATCAGAGCTACACATTCGCTCAAAAGTAAGATATGGTTATGTCAAAGATCTATAGAAGTTTTTTCTACTTGGAGGGATTTACACGGTGATGACATCTGGTGGGAACAAGGAGGGTACTCCTTTTTAGCTTTTACCGAAGAACACGAAAAAATGCTAAAAGAGACAGTTCGACAACAAAAAGAATATGGGTTAAATATAAAATATGTAGACAAAGAAAAAATAAAAGAACTTATACCTGGGATTAATAGTGAGAATTTATTAGGAGGCACATTTAGTCCTGAAGATGGAAATGCTTCTCCGTTATTATCTCTTCATTCATTTTATCGTAAATCTAAAGAATTAGGAGCTGAATATAACTTTAATGAAGAAGTTATTGATATTATTACAAAAGATAAAGCAGTTTTAGGAGTTAAAACTAGTAAAGCTGAATATAAAACACAATTTGTAATTAATGCTGCAGGCGGTCGCGCTAAAGACATTGGAGATATGATTGGTATTGATTTACCCGTCATTCCTGAAAGCCATGAAGCAGGGATCACGGAGCCAGTTAAGAAATTCTTCTCTACGATGGTAATTGATATTAACCCTGCCACAGATACAAAGTTTGGAAACTCAAAAAATTACTATTTTTATCAAAACAAAGAAGGAAAAGTTATCTTTTGTTTGACTCCTGATCCTAATATTCCCGGCATAGATCGACGCGAAACAAGCTTATACTTACCTCAAATTTCAAAACGTATGGTTAATTTATTACCTCGATTAAAAAATATAAAAATTAGGAGAACATGGCGCGGTTTGTACCCTATGTCACCAGATGGCAATCCAATTATCGGCAAAGTTAACGATATTGAAGGATATATTAATGCTGTTGGATTATGTGGACAGGGATTTATGCTGGGGCCAGGCCTTGGCGAACTATTAAGTCGCTTACTAATAGATAAATTAAATCAAAAGGATAAAGAAATTTTAACCGAACTTGCATACGGACGAGATTTTTTTGAAGTAGAAGATTTAAAGTAAACATTATGATAAATAATCCTATAAATCAAGTTAAACTAATAAATTTGATAAATAAATAAACAATAAAATTATAAAGTAAAAGTGGTATTAAAAATGGTCCGACATTTAACCAAAATTTCTGACTTTTCTAAAGCAGAATGTGAGAATGTAATTAATAAAGCAATAGAAATTAAGAAGAATCCAGACAAATTTGACACTGCCTTAAAAGGAGAGACGCTTTTAATGGTATTTGAAAAACCATCGCTAAGAACTAGAATCTCTTTTGAAGTAGGAATGCAACAGTTAGGTGGTCATGCGATTTTTTATTCAATAAAGGAATCTCCTCTTGGCAAGAAAGAAAATATTCACGACACAGCAAAAACTGCCTCGAGATTCGTTCATTTAATAGCAGCAAGAGTGTTTAAAAGACATGATATTTGGGATTTAGCCCAATATGCAGATGTCCCAGTAATTAATATGCTTGACGATTTCGCGCATCCGTGTCAAATGATTGGGGATTTTTTAACTATAAAAGAAAAGAAAGAAAGATTGGAAGATTTAAAAATAGCCTACTTTGGAGATGCGTATAACAATGTTACCTACGATTTAATGCGAATAGCCGCTATGTTTGGTCTAAAGTTAGATGTTGCTTGTCCAGAGGGAACAGCTTATACGCCTGAACAAATTGTTCTTGAAGAGGTGGCTCAAATTTCAAAAAAAACTGGAGCAAAAGTGAATGTAGTTCATAATGCTTTCGATGCTGCAAAAGATTCTGACATAATTTATACCGATTCTTGGATGTCTTACGGTATTCCAGTTGAAGAAGAGGATGACCGAAGGAAGATTTTCATGCCATATCAAGTATCTCTAAAAATAATGAAAGCCGCGAAACCAGACGCAATTTTTATGAATTGTTTACCGGCAAAACGAGGTTACGAACAAACCGCTGAAGTTATTGATGGTTCTCAATCAATTGTATTTGATCAAGCAGAAAATAGATTACATGGTCAAAAAGCAATTATGCTCTTTTTACGAGAAAAATTTTAAATAGTAAGTTAGATATTATTATTTTTTCAATTTTGGTAATTATCTAACTACTAGAGGTTTTTTTTTGAAAACATTAATCGTTGCGCTTGGAGGAAATGCCCTCATTAAACCTGGGGAAAGAGGAACCCCCGAACAAATGATTAATAATCTACAATCCCCTATTAAACAAATTGCAGAATTATCTGAAGAGTATAATATTATTATTACCCATGGCAATGGCCCTCAAGTAGGTGCGCTACTCCTTCAACAAGAAGCTACCGATGAGATTACAAGAATGCCTTTACAAATTTTAGTAGCCGAAACTCAAGGACAGATTGGATTTTTAATTGAATCGACCCTTGATGAAGAGCTCATGCACCTTGGGATTGACCTTGATAAATATTTTATTACTGTTTTGACTTATGTTGAAGTTGATCCCAACGATCGAGCGTTTAAACACCCAACTAAACCAATTGGACCTATATATAAAAAAAAGCAACCTGGATATGTGAAGACTTCCAAAGGTTGGAGGCGGGTAGTTCCATCACCAAAACCATTAAGAATTGTTCAATCACGAGAAATTAAAAAGTTAATCCAAGAGAACTTCATCGTTATATCTTGTGGTGGTGGTGGAATTCCTGTAATGAAGGAAGGAACTCGCTTTCAAGGTATTGAAGCCGTTATCGATAAAGATCTCGCAAGCGCAAAGTTAGGCGAACAAGTAAACGCAGATATTTTAATAATTGCTACAGATGTAGAAAAAGTGGCGTTAAATTACGGCAGAATTGATTATAAGTACCTCGATAGGGTTTCAACAACAGATGCAAAAGAATACATGAAGCAAGAACATTTTCCTCCTGGAAGTATGGGTCCTAAAATACAAGCAGTAATAAATTTCTTAGAATCTGGTGGCGAGCAAGCCATTATAACTTCAATTGAAAAAATTAAAGAAGCTTTAGAGGGTACATCCGGTACCCATTTCTTTATTAAGGATAATTAATTTATATAAAATAAGCAGATTATACCCGTAAATCAAATAATTCTTAATTTCTATATAAAATAAGATTATGTAATAAATATATAATTATAAATAATCTAAAATAGCATATACATGGTTAGAAAAATTGATAAAGATATCAAGCAATACTATGCCGACAGAGCATATGAATATAATAAGACATATTTAAGACCTGAACGTCAAAAAGATATTAAAAAACTTCATAAATTGCTAACCACCCTATTAAAAGGTCATTTGGTACTTGAGGTTGCATGTGGAACTGGCTATTGGACTAAGACAATTGCATCGGTTTCAAAATTTATTACTGCTGTTGATGTAAATGATGAAGTTCTTCAAATAGCAAAAAGTCGCAGAATTCCTTCAGATAAGGTAATTTATGTTCAAGATGATGTTTATAAATTAAATAAAATTCAAAATAATTTTTCTGCTGGTTTTGCTGGTTTTTGGTGGTCGCACATATTAAAATCTAAATTAAAAAGATTTATTGCCTTATTTCATTCAAAGCTTCAACCAAACGCTCTTGTTATTTTTATTGATAATCGACGTGTGAAGGGAAGCTCTACACCAATAAGTCGAATTGATATTCATGGAAATTCTTACCAAATAAGGAAATTAGAGGATGGTCGAGAATATGAAATATTGAAAAATTTTCCTACTAAGAAAGAAATTCGCGAAACTATTGGAAATAAAGTTAAAAATCTTAAGATTAAATTTTTGACATATTTTTGGATTGTATCATATAATATTGAATAATATGTTTCATAAACGGACTTATTTGACATAAATAAATCTCACATAAAAACAAAGTTAATTTTTAATTTACAAAAAAAAATAGTTGTATCTGATTTTGGGAAAAATTTTTTAAAATTACGGTTATAACCCAATTTTTATATAAAAAATAAGTTAGATTTTAATTCTTTACGCTACCAGCACATTTTCGATAATTTTCAAAGCCCAATCGATTTGATCTTTAGTTATAATTAGAGGCGGGGCAAAACGAATAATTGTAGAATGAGTGTGTTTGGCCAACACGCCCTTATCTTTAAACATTTCGACTATGTGCCTTGCATCTGATTCAAATTCAATCGCTAATAATAGACCTTTACCTCTAACCTCTTTTATTGGAACTATAGTTTTCTTTTTTGCGATATTTCTAAGCCCTTCTAGAAAATAACCTCCAAATTCTTTGGCTCTTTGAGCTAAATGGTCGTCAATATGAATCTCTAACGATTTCATAGCAACCGCACTAGCTAAAGGGTTTCCTCCAAATGTGCTTCCATGCGTTCCAGGTTTAATAACATCAGGACCAATTATATCTTTAGTAGTGACTATTGCAGAAACGGGATAAACGCCTCCGCCAAGCGCCTTTCCAAGTAACATCGCGTCAGGCTTCACATTTTCGTGGTCACATCCAAAAAACGCCCCAGTTCTTCCAAAACCAGTCTGAATCTCGTCAGCAATCATCAGAACATTGTACTTTGTACAGATCTCTCTAACTTTTTTTATGTATCCTTCAGGAGGGATTTTTACGCCAGCCTCTCCTTGAATTGGCTCAAATAGGAACGCCGCTACTTTTTCAGGGCCGATTTCTAAAATTATATTTTCTAATTCTTCAGCATCTCCATACGGAATAATTATAAACCCAGGAGTGTAAGGTCCGAAGTTTCCATAGTATCTTACAGCTTCAATATCCGTACTAAATCCTGCTATTGTTATTGACCTTCCATGAAAATTATCTCTGCAAACAATAATTTTAGCTTCGTTTTTAGGAATCTTCTTTTTAATATAACCCCATGCTCTCGCAACTTTTAAACCAGAAGAGACCGCTTCAGTTCCCGTGTTCATTGGAAGCGCCATTATTCCAGAATTGTTTGGATCGTTGATATGCGGTCCAACGACTTCGCACAATTTTTTTAAAAAGGGACCCATCATATCGTTATAGAACGCACGAGATGTTAAAGTGACCTTATCTGCTTGTTCTTTTAAAGCTTTTATAATTTCGGGGTGACAATGCCCCGTATTTTGGGAAGAATAGGCAGATAAACAATCAATATATTTATTTCCTTCGGGGTCGTATACCCATACACCCTCCGCTTTTGAAATAACGACGGGAATCGGGTGATAATTATGAGCGCAGTATTCATTATCCAAATCTATATAATATTTTGAGTCGGGCAAACTATTACACTATTTCTTTCAATTATTTTTATGATTATTTATTAGAAAGTTTCGATTCTTTAAAATGTTAGACGTTCTACTTATTTATTATGGGATTAGAAGGGGTAAATAAACTTAGAGATAGAAAATTAAATTCAAGAAAAAGATTTATAAATGAATTGAAGATAAATAGATAATATACTTAAAAAGATAAGAGTCGAAAATTTAAATAGTGAAAAAGCTTGTCTTATTGTGAGTTTTGTGGAGCTAAAATAGATAAGTTCCCATTTAAATGCAAGTATTGTGGTGGAAATCATTGTATGGAACACCGCTTACCAGAGAATCACGAGTGTACTTTTAAGATAATCCAAACACCAGTAGTTCCAAAAGTTATACAAAAGACTTATAAACCTTCTATAAGATATCCTTCATCTAGTCAACGTGACGGATACAATTATCAATGGCGTGAAAAAAGAAGCTACCAAAAAAGAGATAATAGGATAAAAAGATTTCAAAGAGAAATGCCAAGTAAGTTCGAGAAAGCCTTATTAACAAACTCATTAATCACATTAATAACGGTACTTTCTTTTGTATTCATATTTTTTCCGCAGGAATTGTCTTTTAGCGTTTCTAATTTGCCTTTTTCATTAATTACAATTTTAACATCTCCATTTATTTCCTCTTCTTCTGTAATCCTTTTTGATTTTTTCTTTATCCATGATTATGTTGGTTTAGCATTTACTATCATCATCCTCTTTGTATATTATGATATTATAAGAAAAGCTGAGAATGCATTTGGAAAGAAATTATTTATTAGTATTTTCCTTTTAAGTGTTCTTCTTTCCGCATTTTTTTATGTTTTACTAAGAGTCTCAATAATTCAACAATATCCTATTGATGGTGTGGTAATTTGGTGTACGGGATTTGCCACAAGTGGGATAATAGGTATTATTTCTTATACTGTTTTTGTATATCCCTCTAAAAATTGGAGAATTATTTATCCCATTAGAATTAATGGGAGAATATTATTAGGGTTTATTATTTTATTCAAGTTTGGTTTATGGGCTACTAATACTTTCCTTTATATGCCAAGTATAGTTTTTAACATTCCTGATCTTGCGGGTCTTGTCATAGCTTACATTATCTATAAAATAAAAATTAAAAACCGAGGATTTTATAATGAAACATAAAAATAACCTTACTTGCTTTGTTTTACTCCTCTTCTTTATTTCAATTATAAATTTTAGTATAGCTTCAAGAGATTATAATGATTATATCAAGATTCAAGCAGGAGATGAATTTACATGGAGAATAGGCGTGGACATGTTAAATTATCAAAAATTAGTCAATGATACAAATCAGATTTTTATAGATGATATTGATATTGAGGGTGTTAAGATTATCGTTAATGATATTGAAAAAATCCCAGATCTTTATGATTCGAGTTATTCAGAAGTGGAATTTGAAGTTAACTTTTTTCAGACTACAGATCTTAACGGAGGAGAATGGACTAAGATTGAGTCTATAGAGACTATTTCTATTTATACTTATAAAGAGGATTATTATCAGGATTTAGAACCAACCTTCTATATTAACTCTATTTATTATGGTCCATACTTTATACCTGCTGATTTGGATTGGGATGCTTTTATTTATTATTTAGAGCAGATCTACTTTTTTGGAGGTCCATATCCATATTTAGACGTAAATATTAATGCTGTGGTAAATGGGAAAGGGATAACCCTTACATTGGATTACCCTACCTTAGAAATATTTACATTAACGGTTAAATATACTATGACGGGAGTACTAGAATCTTATGCAATCAAATACGGGGGATATTTTTGCATTGTTAAGGAATTACAGGGAGTTCTACCTAAATTTGCCCCACCTATTATTGTAGGGATTGTTGTTATAAGTGTAGTAGGAATTATAAAAATAATAAATAGAAAAAGATAAAAAAATGATGAAGATGAAGCGTTCAAAACATAGCTTACTAATTATACTTATTTTAGCCCTTCAATTACTATATCCAGTTTGTTCAATGTATTATATACATGGTGATCAAAATAAAAATACAAAACCTCAAACTAAACCCGCTTCAGTGAGTGGAGGTGGATATGATATGTTTAATGATAATTATTCTTGGATTGAAATTAAAGATTCTGGTATTCGTATGAGTATAAGTAATTATGACGATTCTTACGATGTAATACACTTAACATCTTGGAATTTTGAATTTTATAAAAAGAATTTCTCAAGGATTTACGTAAGCTCAAACGGATGGATGAGTTTGACAAATCTAGGAGATACTAACTGGTTACCAGGCTTTATTCCGAGTTATAACATTGAAAATTTCGGTTGCATTGCTTTGTTAGCAGAGGATTTGGACCCCTCATATGAGGGAGATATCTATTATGAATTCTTTGGAACATCCCCGAATCGTTACCTTGTTATTGAATATTATCATGTTTATGATTATTATAATTTGCAAAATGTTGGCGATTTTGAAGTTATTCTAAAAGAAAATGGAGAAATAACATTTCAATATAAAAATGTTTATCATCTTGAATATTTTTTCCCCTTAATCGGGATTGACTATGGAGACTTAGCTAATTATAATAGATTTGATCCTAATTTACCTATTTCAAATCTCGCGATTACTTTTGAATACGATGAAATGACTTCTGGTTCGTGGGATCTCAACTGCGAAGTAAATGATGAATATGTTTGGAAAATAAATAAAATAAATAATAGTGCAATGCAGACAGTTTTTGGAAACAATTGGGAATATGATTTTGGATTACTTCCTGGATTTAATAATGATGATAAAACTAAGATTAAAATTAAATCGATTCTGGAAAATACAACGCACAAAACAGTTACCTATGATATTTGGGATTGGGTTGAAGATGACGCCGATTTCGATTTAAATCCTAATAAAAGCGAGAGTATTGCATTTCTTATGAAACTTTCTGAAAGTAATGAAAGTAACTTACTACCACATCTAATTCCGTATTTTATGCCTACGCCGATAATACCATATCTTATAAGATCGAATTTATCGAATATTTATTATTATTTCACATACTATAATTGGGCACCTATTGAAATATTATTCGATTCTGTTAATAGCTCATCAATATATGGTTATGTAGAATATAATTCTGAAGGAATTTTACATTATTTTGATATTATATGGTCGGATGACTATGCTAGCGAAAAAATATTTCAATTTTTCGTTTATTTAGAAGAAAATAATTTAAGAATCAAAACTATTCCGGGTTTCAACTTTTTTCATTTAGCATTTTTCACAATAGTGGCACTAATTGGAGTAGTGACATATATGAAAGTTAAATCCACCTAGAGGTACAGCAAATCTTTTGGGAAAGCTGTGGGATAAACGAACCAAATATCAAGGTGTTTTTTAAGGAAAACTATACAAATGATTAAATTTTTATATATCGTAATCGAAAACCTTGATTCAAACAATTTAAAGCAATAATTATTATGAAGAATAAAATCATTATCAATCTCATTGTAGCAAATTTGCTATGGAGTTTTATTCCTGTTATAGTATCAGGTTTGTTCAACGAGGTTTCCGTTTTAATGGTTATTTTTCTAAGATTTTTAGTATCAGGAGTTATTCTGTTTCTTCTTGCGATTTTATTGATATTTTTAAACAATAGATTCACTTCAAATAAAAAAATTCCATTTGAAGTCCTTAAAATTATTTATATTCATAAGAATAGAAGGTTTTTCAGGTTAAGGAACATCTATTATTTCGCTATAATGGGGTTTTTTGGCATCATAATGCAACTTATCTGGTATTTTATGGCTTTAAAAGTTACAGAAACTATTGCTTTAGCAATGATCGGATTCCAAGTTACTATTATACTCGTAGCTCTTTACGAACACGGAATCAAATCAGAGAAACTGGATATATTCAAAATGCTATATCTCTTGTTGTTATTTGTTTCAATAGGAATCATAATAAGCGTAAAGAGTCAAGAAGCTGCTTTGCATGGAACAGGATTTTCTTTGATTGGGTTGATATACATTACGCTCTTCACGTTAAGCCTCGCATTCTTTCAAATAACTATAAATAGAGATATTTATTCGAAACATGAGCTAAAAATCGCTAATAAAAATCGATACTATAAGATCGTTCGTCTCCTGATAAAAATTTCAAGTACATTCTTAATAGGTGTAATATTCATGTTTCCGTTTCTTTTGGTTTTTCAACTCGTTTTTCCAATTTCTGATTTAACTACTGAAACCGTTAAATTCTACGGTGAATTCCCGAATATGTTTAATATCCTAATGCGGGGGGATGTAATCTTTTTGATAATTTTTTCTACAATACTTCCATTCCTGCTTGTATTTCTTACGAGCGTGTATTGGAAACCCTATAATTTGACCTATAGCCAATGGAATAGTATCTTAACTCTAATAGAACCAATAGGTGCTTTGATTTTTGGTATAATTTTTGTTGGTGAGTATTTCCCGTTAGAACTCTTATTGGTGGTATTCTTTTTATTAATTGTCTCGATTTTATTCCGGTATGCTCACGAATTGAAAAACATTGTCAACGCGTATATTCTTTTAAACAATAATATTGGAAATTTAAAGAAATTACCAATGAAATTATTGAAGTTTCAAGGAGTAATGAGCGTAGACACCTTAGCAGGAACGCACGACCTCTTACTAAATGTTAAGAGCAGTTCCATAAAAGATTTTTATTATTTAGTAGATAAACAAATAAAAAAGTTAGACGAAGTTAAAAATGTCAAAATTCTTTTTGTTAATGAAATAAGTAAATTAGAAATATAGATTATATGGTTGGAAATTATGACAATGAAGGCAATAACTTTATGTAAATTAGGGATGAGCGTAATAGAAAAGGTAATTGACGAATTAAAAGAAATCCCTCAAATCAAACGCGTAATGTCTTTAACTGGCGATTACGACGTGTTGATTGAAATTGTAGTGGATTCGTCCGAAGAGTTGTACAGCATTTTTGCTAAAAAAATTGACTTAATAGAAGGAATAATTGAGTCAAATACGCATGTAATAATGCGATCTTGGGAGAAATAACAAAATTTTATAAAATAAGCTTTTATTTTTCCCTATTAGAGATTACGCTAAGAACAAGAGTTTTAAATGCTTTTTCAACATTACCCCCATGTTTAGCACTCGTCTCGATAAATTCGCTAGCTTTCATTTTTTTTGCTAATTTTTCACCGTCTTGGGTTGTAACTATCTTTGCCTCTGTTAAATCGCTTTTATTGCCAATCAAAAGATATGCAGCGTTCTTATTTCCAAACTCTTTTAAATCTTTTAGCCATTTGGATTTTAAATCCTTAAAGGTAGCTGGTCGAGTTACATCATACACAAATAAGGCTCCAGCGCAACCTTGAAAAAACGCTTTTCGCGATAAATCATATTTATCTTGGCCTGCTATATCCCAGAGTATCATTTTAACATGGACATTCTTTTCCTCAACATTCATCTCTTTTATAACAATATTAACTCCCAAAGAAGGTTGATAATCTTGTTCAAACTTCTGATGAATATATTGATTAATTAGTGATGTTTTTCCAACAGCAGAATTACCTAAAACGGCTAATTTAAAAATCATATCAGTTCTATCAGACATAAAAAATCAAATTTTATATAATGGATAATATCAAAATAATAAAATCTACCTTTTTAAAATAACTCTAATATCAATAAATTATATATCACTATTACGAACAAGTTAAAAATTAGCCTAATCTAATAGCCTACCGCTTGTCCATCTTTTCGTGGATCGGAGGCTGCAAGATAGCCATCTTCGAGTTTATATATGATTTGACCACCACCAAATTCGAAATAATGTCCATTATATACTTGATGACCCAGTTTTCTTAAGTGTTCTTGCGATTCTTTATTAAAGCCATGTTCAAGATTAACTTTCATTCCTTGCATTACTCGCCAACGTGGTGCATCGATCGCCGCTTGAGGGTTTTGTTCGTATTCAAATATTCTTACCATCATCTGAGCATGCCCCTGAGGTTGCATGGCCCCCCCCATAACACCGAAACTCATTACTGGTTCTCCTTTTTTCGTGACAAATGCGGGTATGATCGTGTGATACGGGCGCTTCTCCGGACCGACCTGATTTGGGTGTCCATCGATTAAAGTAAATCCGTTTCCCCTGTTTTGTAAGCTAATACCTGTTCCAGGTATCACAATTCCCGAACCGAACCCCATGTAATTCGATTGAATATACGATACCATCATACCTTCAGAATCAGCAGTAGCCAAATAAACGGTATCTCCCGTTTGGGGGCTACCAAACTTAAACTTCTGAGCTTTTTTTACGTCAATTAAGTTCGCTCGGCCTCTTAGATAATCAGAGCTAAGTATTAGGGAAGTGTCAAATTCCAAGAATTTTCTATCTGAGATATATCGATATGCGTCAGAAAAAGCTAGTTTCATCGCTTCTATCTGCAAATGGATTGACTCTGGAGAATCGGGGTTGTATTGACTAAAATCAAAATTTTTTAACACACCCAGTGCTATTAACGCAGCTAAGCCTTGGCCGTTTGGAGGTAATTCGTGTAGAGTTAAACCTTTATAACCCATAGTTATTGAACTCTCCCATTTTACCCCGTGATTCTCTAGATCTTCAAGCGTTATCAATCCACCAGTATTCATTGCATGGCTTACAATTTTTTTTGCTAATTTTCCACTATAAAAAGATTCTCCTTCCGTTTCTGCAATTTCTTTTAAGGTCTTTGCTTGATTCGGGTTTATAAATAATTCTCCTGGCTCGGGAGCCCTCCCCTCTGGGAGGAAGGTTTCGTGAAATTCCGGGAATTTTCTTTTTTTATACATAGTTACCAATTGCTTCCATAGTTTTGCGGTTATCGGCGACACTAAAAACCCTTTCTCAGCGTATTTTATTGCGGGTTCAAATAATTCTTTAAACTTCAATTGCCCGTATTTTTTTGAAAGTTCAACCCAAGCTGAAACTGCTCCTGGAATCGTCGCAGAATCCCATCCTAAAAGTGGCATTGATTTATAATGAGAAAAATGTTCAAATGTCCATGATGCTGGAGATTTACCAGATGCGTTTAACCCATTTAATTTTTTTCCATCCCATATGATAGCAAAAGCGTCGCTTCCAATACCATTATTAACTGGTTCAACAACTGACAATGTTATAGCAGTTGCTATCGCAGAATCTACCGCATTCCCTCCTTTTTTGAGTATATTTAACCCCGCTTGAGAAGCAAGGGGTTGAGATGTAGATACTATATTTTTAGCTAATATTGGCATTCGCTGAGAAGAATAAGGAAAATCCCAATTAAATTCTTTTATCATTATAAATCACACCATACTTTTTTTTATAAAATTTTATAAATTTTTTCAAACGCTATTATAATACTAATTGTATAATTTTAGGGGTTATAATATTAATAACAATACTTTTTTCAAAAATAGTGAAAAGAAAAATGAAAGCGATCGAATTATTTTGCTAAACTTTACGAGATTGACATTGATAGCACGAGCGCTTATTTGAAAAATAAAAGAATATTAATTTGGAATGTCTTTTTTGTTGAAAACTATGAGGCTTCCGATTACGAGCGCGGCATTTATCGACGCTAACACAATTATGTCCCGAATAAATAAATCTATATCCGCGTGTACAAGATAATCGAGGGGATTGTAATAAAAGAACACCGTAAAATACTTCAAGTTTTCGATCTCTTCCATGTAAGAATAAAACCCATCGATAAAAAACATTAAAAAGATCGCGACTATGCCTATTACCATTGCTTTCTTGGAATTAAGGAAAATTGTCGAGCCGAAAAAGGCAATCATAGATAAAGCGCTTAAAAACAGGACAACCATAACATAAGTCCCCCACACGCGGTCCCAATAAAGACCCTCAGCTATAAACATCTGAGAAGTTGCGATCCCTCCAGAGAGGATAAGAAACGCCAAAGTCATCATAATTGTTATAAGCATATATAGCGAAACAATTTTGCTACCCAAAAACTTGGTTCGAGTTATTGGTTTTGACAAGGACAACTCGATGGTTTTTTCTTCGATATCTTGCGATAGAAGCGAACTTGCAGAAAAAACCAAATATATTCCAGCGTACAACCAAAGAAAGCCTAATACCTCCACGGTAAGGAAACCATAAGGATTAGTCATGGCAACCATTCCTCCAAAAAAATCTAACATGCCTTCTGGGAGCAGAGCTATAATAGAGGCCATGGCTTCCAAATCGAATTCGTTTAATATATATGTTGTAAAAACCCCTAACAATCCTGTAATTCCCCCAAGAAGAATGGTCGCCCATTTTTTATCTTTTAAATATTCTTTCACTATTGTTAGCAATTGACCCATTTAATCCATCAACCCCTTAGCTTTAATATTGTCCTTTTCTAAAGAACCAACGCTGCTCGAACTTGTATCATAATATTTCATAAAAATATCCTCGAGATCGGGACTTTGAATCTCTAAATCACTTACCTTTCCGACCTGTCCTAGAATGTCTATGATTTCGGTTAGATTTTCGCGAGAAACTGTAAGAGAAACGCTCGTCTCACTTGTTCTTAAGTTATCAACAATCCCGGTTGGGATTTTAGAGTTAAATTTTTGAAGCTCCAAAGCGGTGGGAAATTCGATCGTAATTTCTTTTAAGGCGATTTTTTTCAAACTTTGAACGGAATCTAATTCCACAATCGTTCCTTCTCGAATAATTCCAACGCGATGGGCAACTTTTTCGACTTCCCCTAGTAAATGAGAGCTTAAAAGAACCGTCGAGCCAAAATTTTTTTGCTGTTCGTAAAGAATTTTGTAATATTCGGCCGTAATAAAAGGATCCAAACCCGAGGTTGGCTCATCAACTATTAATAGCTCAGTTTCTGGCGCAAAAGTAAGGACAATTCCGATCTTTTGCTTGTTCCCTTTGCTAAGTTCTTTCACTTTCCTGTCTAAAACTAAGTCAATACGCTCTGCCAACTCCTCAATCTTTCTATTGGGTACAGGTTTGTTATACATCTTTAAAAGGAATTGAAGATTTTTTCGCACCGTTTTGTCTTTATAGAATCCCAAGTCACCAGGTAAATATGCTGTTCTCCGTCGAATTTCAGTGCTATGTTGCTTCACATCCAATCCAAATACTTGAGCTTCTCCGGAAGTTCGTCGAATGAAATTAAGTAAGACCCTAATTGTGGTGGTTTTCCCAGCTCCATTTGGTCCGAGCAGCCCAAAGATCTCACCTTTTTTTACCTCAAATGTTAAATTCTCAATTCCACGAGATTTCCCATAATATTTTGTGAGAGCTTTTGTTTTTATTACGAAGTTTTCATCCATATCTCTAAAATATATTTATAAAATAAAAAGATTTATCGATTGAAATTTTCTATTACTTTTATCTACACTGCAGCATAAAATTTCTGTAGCTATTCATAACTTTATTCGCCTTGATGATTGATCAATTCTTTTTCGATCGTTTTTATCAATTCGAGAGAAAAAGGGATGGAATTAGCCAGAACATTGACTAACTGATAAATTTTGTCAAAACCATGCAAATTTTCTAACAAAACCTTTTCTTTTTCAATACCATCTTTGATAGCATTAATGCTTTCAGCAAATCTTGAGATGCCTTTTGTAAGGTCCCTGAATGAATGAACAAAAGCTATATTGGGATTTTTCATGGAATAAGTAATTTCTCCCGTGGTAGACACACTAGTCTTTTCGATAAGGTCCATAGAAATTAATTTTGTTAATTCTTGTGATATCGTTCCTCGCGAAAATCCCGTTAGTTCTTGTAATTTTTCTTGAGTCAAGGATTTTCTGGTAATAAAATAAATTCTTATTGTCGTGAAAGTAGTTTTTTGCCCAATAAAAAGAGAGTAGGACAATAGGAATTTAAAAATATCCTTTTCAATCGCTCTTATTTCATCGTCGAATTCTTCAATTGTAATCAAGTATTATCCTCCTTCAACTCTTTTATAAAACTTGCTTCTTTAATTTTTTCTAGCAATTTCACATTGTATTCGAAAAAGTTAATCATTTCGGTTACTCTTTTTGAGAGAATATCATAACCCCTCTTATCTTTATATTTATCTAATTCTTGAACCTTACTTTGTAAAAACTTTATTGCGAGTTCATTAGATTCAGATTTATAGGATCCAATATTAGAAGCAATATCAGCCATATTAACACCTAAAGCGTAGATATATTCGCGTGCTCCTTCTAAAGGTTCTTTTTTTATTGCAGGAACACTCGATAATACTTTTAAAGTCTGAGAGATAGCCCCCTTTGAAAATCCTGTTAATTCTTTAAGTTGTGTCTGAGTTAGGTTTTCATGAAGTAGTAAATAGCCTATTATTGAACCAAAAACAGCATTTTGACCCTTAACTTTACCGGCATCTACCAGAATTTCTATTAATCTCTTTTCATAAACTCTAACTTTCCCTTCATATATGTGTGATTTACTTTTTAAATGTTGAGTATAACAAAGATCAAATGTTTCTTCCATTGCTTTCCATAAGGTGTTAGCTTCGTCATCGTCAACATCGAGTTCTTTAATATTTCTTTTTAATTGATGTAACGAATCATTGTCCCATAGTGGATTAGTGAGGAAATCTTTAATTTTTTCTTTTAGGTAATTAATATTTCTACCCTTATTTTGTCTCAAATATTCTTGAGTTATGGTCTCCGTTAATTCTAAAATATATCTAAATTTTTCTGAATTAGTTTGCATTGATAGGGGGTATGAAATCTAGCCACTTTAATTTATATTCCTTACATATAACATGGGATTACTTGTTTTTAAGTGTTTTCAAATTACATGAATTTTGAGGATTTCATTTTCACTAAAAATGAAAATGCTTATATATGCAAAAAAATATTAGTATTATAATAAGGAAAGATTTTTCAAAAAATGTGAAAAATAAAATGAACGCGATCGAAATTAAAGATTTAAAAAAATATTATAACAAAGGAAAAATCAAAGCAGTTGACGGAATTTCGCTTAAAGTTCCAAAAGGAGCAAGATTTGGATTTTTGGGACCAAATGGTGCAGGAAAAACAACAACTATTAGATGCATTTTGGGTTTTCTTAATCCCGATAGTGGAATAACTATGATCAATGGCGAAGAAATTAACCCAAAAAAAGATGTTAAAATTCGGAACCAAATTGGATACTTACCAGGAGAACTTGGTCTTTATAGATATATGACTGCAGATCAATTGATTAAATATTTTGCTAAACTATTTGACATCGAAATCGACTGGAAATTTATTAGAGATGTCACGGAGAGACTTGAAATTGAAATGGATAGGAAAATGGGCGTGCTCAGTAAAGGAAACAAACAGAAAGTAGGCGTTTTAACCGCCTTAATGGGTAAATTTGATATATTAATTATGGATGAACCCACTTCTGGTCTTGATCCTTTAATGCAATCGGAATTTTATAGGATAATTGCTGAGCGCCAAGAAGAATCTAATTGCACTGTGTTTGTATCAAGTCATGTGCTTCCTGAAATTGAAAAATTTTGCGATAATGTTGCAATTATTAAAAATGGCAAAATTGTAGAAGTTTCCAGTGTTCAAGAGCTTAAAAAAAAAAGTCTAAAACGAATTGAACTAGATTTCGAAAACAATAAAAGTTTAGCGGAATTTAATTCATTTCTTTTGTCAGATTTCCCTGAAGCTATTGTAAAACAAAATTACCAAGAAAGAATTGAATTTTTACTCCCTTACAACCAGTCTCGCGATATATTACACTATATAAGTAAAAATAAATGGGCGGGAATGTCTATTAAAGACTTTAACATTACTCACTCAACTTTGGATAATATATTTCTCGAATATTATAAGGATTCTAATTCTAAAGGAGGTGGAGTTGTTTGAAGTTAATTCAAACTACTATAAAGGAAATAAGGTACAATATTAAAGCTATTATAATACTGGCACTATGTTTTGGATTATTCTTTTTAGCATTTATGGCTATGTATGATCCTACTCTCTTTGAAGATATGGAAGCATTACTTGAGAGTTATCCTGAAGCAATTGTACAAATGGTGGGTGACTATGTTGCATTATCTACATTTGGAGGGTTTATAAATGTTTACCTTTTCTCAATGACTTGGTTTTATTTTGGTTTTTATTTCATCATAAAAACAGCGCAAGATATACCAAAAGAAATCGAAGATAAAACGATTGATATTATTTTATCAAAACCTATAAAGCGTTGGAAATTTGTAATAGGTAAATATATACGACATATCATAACCGCTTTTATTGTTGTTGCCTTTTCAAGTTTTGGAGTTCTTATTGGTGTTTTCGCCTTTCCAACCATAATTCCTAGCGAAGTATACTTTAACGAGATATATACGGCTTTCTTTTGGCTTTTTGTATTTTTAGTTGCTTTGATTAGTACATCGTTATTCTTTTCGACATTTCTCCAATCCAAGCGAGCACTTACTTTAAGCTTTGCTTTTGTAACATTTTTTTACATTGTAGGAATATTTTGGGAAGCATTTCCAGAAGCAATACAGGGTATGAGATTTGTTAGTATCTTTTACTATTTTGAAACATCTAATCTACTCGTAAATCATGTGTGGGATAATGTCTTCCTAAACATTTTAATTCTAACGGGATATTCAGCTTGTATGGTAGGTTTATCAGTGCTTATTTTTAATAAGCGAGATATTCCCGTTTAATTTTTTTTATTTTATTTCCAGACTATCAGCAAATTTTTCATATAGTTTAATCGCTGGTATATAGAAATTTATAACATTCATAATATTATTGTAGCCGTTCATTGTTTCTAGTTTACTACGCTTATTTTCCATTTCATTTTTCATTTTTTCGAGTTCACCTTCCCATTTTAACATAACAGTGATAATATTCTTAACTCTAGTGTTAGAAATTTGTTCAACCGATTCAAATGTATATACTTTTTTACGAATACTAGGGATTTTTTTTCTAATGATCATTCCGGAGTCTACAAGGTTATTTAATTCTTGCGAGATTTTCCCAGAGGAATAACCAGTGAGATTTTTGAGGAGATTTTGGGAAATTTCTTTTCTTAATATTATGTAGATCAATATTCTTGAAGTAATTTCATTTCTAGTAGAATATAATGGAGATTTAATTAAGTAATCAACGATTTCTTTCTCAATTTTCCTAACATTTAGATCATAAGGATCTTCGTCATCCAATTCGTCATACACTCCCTTTTTCAATCACTATTCTCCGCTAAATGTTTCACTCATAGAAGAAGCAATATTCAAAACCTTGTTAAACCCATCCAATAACACATTAATTTGAGTGTGAAGATTAAGATATCCTTCCTTATTCCTAAATTCATCCAGTTCGTTTAATTTATCTTCCAAAAATTTAGAGACTATAGTAAAATGTTCAGATGAAACCTCACTAGTTCTTTCAATTAGTTGTGGGAGGTTTCCAGTTAGTAAATATTGATATTTATTGCTCATTGCTATTCTCTCTTTTTGTACAACGCCAAGCTTAATTAAATTACTTAGTGTTGTAGAAATTGTACCTGTAGAATAGCCAGTCAACTCTTTCAAATTAGATTGAGTAAGTTTATTGTGAATCATTAAATATCCAAGAATCTCTTGAATTTTTGAAGGGGTATCCTTGTTTTTACCAATATCTATAAAGAATTTGATAAGCGTTTTTTCGTACTCTTTGATTTTTCCTCTAAATCTAAAATCGTGATCTTGTGATAGATTTGAATTCATTAGTTCTATATAGTTTTTAAGATTTTTAAACTTTTCATATTGAGTGAAATTTCATAAAATATGAGAAACCTTTAAATATGTAGTTTATTATTTATATTATAGATACTTCAAAACTCATGAAAGTTCATGAGAATTGAGGAAATAAAAATATAAAGAAAAGAAAAAGGAGTGAAAAGAAAGTGATCTCAGAAGAAAAATTTAAAAATTATGAAGAAGGTTTTTATTTTGAAGGACCTGAAACGATAGAGAAGGAAAAAAAAGTCAAAAAGATTTTTAACCACGGACACATATATGATATTTTTCCAACCTATGATCTTCAAGATGAAAAACTGACTCAAGATATATTAGAAGTTTATAAAATTCTGTTCTGGGGAATATCTGCTTTAGTTTCCACACTCCTTTGGTTGTATTTTTTTCTCACCTAGTTTTCGAGCTACAAATACAAAGGATTAGGGTTGAAAAAGGAGCGGTAAAAAATATGGTTGACGGTTCGGCAAGATGGAAAAATTCTAATGGTCATAATTATTTAGAAATTTATGCTCCAAATCATTATCAATTAGGTACGTTAGAAGGATATCATCTTTCAAAACAAATTAAGAGCTTTAAAAAGGTAATAAAATTTTTAAGCCTAACTTTTAACTCGAAAGACTATTCGTATAAGAAACTAATTAAATTATCAAAAGATTATGAACCATTCATTCCCGATCGTTTACACTTAGAAATGGAAGGAATGGCAGATTCAGTTAATCAAATATCATTTGATGATATTTTACTACAAAACTGTTTCCTTGATATATTCTATGGGATACTTATTCCAAAGTTTTCAAATTCCAGTGCTCTTAAAAATTTCGAGATAGGATGTACCTCGTTTGGAGTGCGTAATAAAAGAAGGACATTAATTGCTCAGAATTTTGATTTTCCTTTTTTCTTTAAACCTTCTGTTGCCTTTGTTTATGTTCATATTCCAGGATATCCTAGTATATTTTCATTACGTCTAGGTGCTCTACTGACTCTTCCAATGGGTGTAAATAGTTTTGGAGTATCTGTTAGAATTAATGCGATTAAGAGTATTCGCCAAGGTGGAATCTCTATTCCAAGTTCTATAAGAGTACGTGAAGGCTTAGAAAAAGCTAAAACAGCCCAGGCATTTTTAAACTATATAACGCGTAGAGATTGTACTGCTAGCTGTAATTTACTTATCTCAGACCTTTCTAATGTATTCTCTTTAGAAGTAATACCTTATAGATATGAAAAGAGGGAGATTAATGAGTGCGTTACAAAGAGTAATACTTTCATCTCAGAATCCCTTCAATTAAGCCTTATTGATCCTAAGTATTCGAAAAAAAGACAAAAATACGCAGATAGAAGAATCAAGAGCGCATATGAGAAATCAGGTGGGCAATTAAATGAAAAGAGTCTTTTGAGTATTCTTAAAGATTACCCCATTATTTGCAGACGTAATTTTCTTAAACCAATGACCTTAGCTTACTTAACGGATCACTATTTTGGGATAGGGAATCCAAGAAGTAATCCATCTGGCTTAGTTCCCATATTTAATTCTAAATACTCCAATTATTTCGAACTAAAATCAAACCCCGGAAATTATAGTTGCCATGTATAAAACAATACAAGAAGATGGTTGAATTCATTAATAAATTATTCTGTTTCAGTAATTGTTGGGTCAAGATAAGGAGTTTCAGAAAAAAGAATCTTGGTTTCTTTCTTTTTCAATTCTTCTAATAATGCTTCCTCGGTAAATTCTTTAAGGTTTAACAACGTCCAACCGTGAACGCCCCCACTTAATAATCCATCTGGCTTATGCATATCTGTACCAGTAAGCATTCCAATTTCTCCCTTATGTTCCATGCAAAAATCGTAGGATTCTTGATCGAAGACATTTTCCGGTTGAGAATCATCGTTAACAATCTCGATATAATCAATTCCCCAATCCAATAGGGTTTCCCGGGTTGGATGATTTTTATATTTAGCTTCGTTTACACTCCATGGGATATGATTACAGACAACTATGCCCCCTTGATCGTGAACCTTGTTAATTGCGTCAATAATCTTTTCATCTTTAGGTTTATAAGATACTCTTGTATCCCACTTTGAGACACCTAAGAAATTTAAATGAATCCTCGTAGTTGTCCATTCAATGCCACTAGTTATAAGAATACCTTTTTCAATATATTCTTCTTTAACTTTATCAATTTTTTCTAAATGCCGCATATTGTTATGATCAGTAATAGTCAATGCGTTGAAACCCATAGCTATATGCCATTCAACATTTTGTTTAATTGTAAGTACTCCGTCACTGAAGTATGTGTGAGAATGATGATCGTAAATCAAATTATAAGCCTTCTTATCATATACAGGGGGTATATGAGGTGTAACTTTTTTCCAATCATCATCAGAATAAGCGCTTGATCGAGGCATAATTGCGTTTGTGTCTCATTTATATTTTCTATTATAGATTTCTTTCACAAAATAAGATGCTACATTCTCCGAAAATGTATTAGGTCCAAAACCCGCATCAAAACCTAATTCTTTCGCAAGTTCATTCGAAATTCTTGGACCACCACAGACTAAAATGATTTTATCTCTTATATCTTCAGCTTCCAGTAGATCGACTAGATTAGTTAAATTTCTTACATGGATATCCTTCTGCGTTACAGTTTGAGAAACAAGAAGTACGTCAGCTTTTAGTTCTATTGCTTTTTTTACGAATTCTTCATTTGTTACCTGACTTCCAAAATTATATGCTTCAATCATTTCATATCGCTCTAGGCCGTAATGACCTGCAAATCCCTTCATGTTCATAATTGCATCGATTCCTACAGTATGTGCGTCTGTTCCAGTCGTAGCGCCAATAACAACCAATTTTCGTTTTATTAGTGTTTTTATATGGTCATTAATTTCTTCCATAGTTAGTGCTTCAATGTCTATGGATTCCACTTTTATTTCTGTATAGTTAATAGAATGTTTGAAGCTCCCATATAACACGAAATACGTAAAACTCTTATCTAACGATACATGATAAACAACTGAAGGATTTTCTAATCCCATCTTTTTAGCTATTTCTAACGCAGCAAAAGTAGCTTTTTCTCCATCATCTACAGGAAGAGTAAAACTAACTTGAATTTTACCGTCATTCATTGTATCTCCATAAGGTTTTATTCGAGTCAGATCTAAATTCTTATCGAACTCTTGCTTTTCAGTAGAATAATGTCCTCCACCCATTTATTTTTCGCCTCCCAAGTTTAATTCTATTGACATGTATTCTAAGAACGGATTAAAATATTCTTTATCTTTATAAATTACTCCATCCAATCCTTTCCCCCCATCAATCTGTCTTTTGATCCCAGCAAAAATACCTTTCTCGATGGTCTTAAATAGTCCTTCCTTTTCAATTTTAGTCAGAAGCTCAAGAGATTTCTTCAATACTTCGTTTGCGCGTTGTTGCATTATTCCACCTTCTTTAAACATGATTTCGTCTCCTAAATCTTTCATATTTTTAAAAATATATTTCGCATTTTCAATGGATAAAGCCCGATCTGACATGAATGGAGTGTGAATTGCTTCCGTTAACATTCCGAGTAAGTGAATTCTCTGATTTGTAAGAATTGTAATCATGTTGAATAGCGCATCTTGAACGTGACCTTTAAATATATTACCTGTCATATATTTTGTTGGAGGCATGTATTTCAAAGGAGCGTTTGGAAATATTTCTCGCGCCATTTGTGCCTGAGCAAGTTCGTAAACGAATCCATTTTCCAACTCAGGGTTCATTTCAAACGCATGACCTAAACCCATTTGTTCTTCTTTTAACCCCGCTAATTTTGCGAACTGTTCATTTATGAATTGTGATGCTAATACTGTGTGAGCTGCTTCATATGCATCATCAGTAGTAAGATAATTATCCTCTCCCGTATTAATGATCACTCCAGCAAATGCATTAATCATCCTTGAAAAATATTGATCGATTATCGTTCTTTGCATGTTTATATCCCTAAATAAGATTCCATACAGCGCATCGCTTAACATCATATCTAATCTTTCAAATGCTCCCATGGCAGCAATTTCTGGCATACAAAGTCCCGAACAGTAGTTAGTGAGTCTAATATATCGACCTTCTTCCTCACTAACCTTATCTAAAGCTGACCTCATGAGATGGAAATTTTCTTGTGTTGCATATGTCCCCCCAAATCCTTCAGTTGTGCTACCATAAGGGACATAATCTAATAAACTTTGGCCCGTAGAGCGTATGACAGCTATGACATCGGCGCCTTGTTTTGCAGCTGCTTGAGCTTGGATTATATCTTCAAAAATGTTCCCTGTGGCAACAATTATATAGATTAGAGGTTCAACTTTTTCTCCATATTTCTTAATTAATTCTTCTCTTTTTTGTTTGTTTCGTCTAATTATATCTATATTCTTCTGTATAATCGATGTTAATGCTTCTTTTATCTCTGATAAGCTCCCCCTTGGAAAATCTGTTATGATTAATTGACCTTGACTGATTTTTTCTGCGATATTTTGGGGTGATAAATTTGTGTGTATAACCGCGTTCCCAAGGTACAATGCAACACCCCTATTTATTTGCCCTGTTTTTATGATATGATCAACTACAATGTTGGGTAGAGGAACTCCAAATTCATCAGTTCCATCGATCCCTAATAATCTACATATTGTCCTCTCAATTGAGGTCGTAGTGTGATTGTCTATAAATTTTTGAGTATCATTAGCAATTATTCTGGCTATGTTTCTGGCTTTTTCGACTAATTCAAAATTCAAATTTAGCTTGCTTTTTGTTTTCAATGTTATTATAACCTCTAAAGGAAATTAACTTTTTTAAAATTTATAATTCATTTAGTAATTCAAACAAATAATACTTTAGTATTTACTCGGTCCAAGATCATAAATCGGGATAGTGACTCCTCTTTTTAATTCGTTTAAGAACTTAGATTTATCAAATTTATAACCTAAAGGCGAAGTTGGATTGATTGTGACGACAATAATTTTAATTTTATTTAAAACTTTTATGACTCCACCTTTTTTAGAATATTTTTCAAATGTTGTTTTATTTAAAAACAATTTTGTTGCATCAGGGACCAAAATTTTAATATTTCTATAAAGATCTGATTTTTTCATAAACTCCTCAAGGAATTTATCAGTGACTGCTCCGCTAATTACAAGAACTTTAGATTTATTAGTCATAAAATTTAAGATTTCGTCTACAGAATCCAAAGCTGTTAATAGTTCTAACATTTTAACTGAATGATCTTCATTAATAATTCCAATTTTAGCCTTGGTTATGATATTTTTTGCTAAATTAATTATTTGAATATTTTCTTCATTTTCTAGAGATATTAAATTCATTGCATGATGTGTTATATCAATAACTTCTTGTATTTTCTTAGATACAGAGGCTCCAGTAGAAAGAATTGTCGCTTCCGATACAAGAGGTGAAGCATAAGATCTACGATCAAATGCTCCATCAATTAGTATCAAATTACTACCTAAATTTAATAATTCTTTACATACAAATGTTAATTCTGAGTTAATAGAAGGTCCTGCCAATTCAATATAGCCATTTGATATAACTCTTGCAATAACGATTTCTCCCATTGGAGTGTTGATTCCAGTTTTCTTTATGATCTCAATTTTAGCTTCACTGTTTTGAATACTGCGAGCAGCTGTAGCCATTAATACCCCTGATTCAACAAATATGCGAGGTTTAGGTAAAGTCGTGATAGCGTCATATTTTTCACCATCTCGCCCAATAGATGTAAGTCCTAAGATATAATTTCCTTTTAAAGTTTGAATAATGTGATTTAATGTAGTAGTTTTACTAACATTCTTAGCAAGTCCTATAATTGAGATTATTTTATAATCCTTTATTTTTTCTTGTATGAAATTAGCAAATTCCATTTTAATGAGAGTATTAAATGTATTTATATGATTTAATAAGAAGGAATAATAAATTAAGATAACTTTAATTATCTACTAAATAATTCATCATTTCTTATTCTAAATAAAAGATATTTATTTGGATAGATTTCTTTTCCTAATATTTCTTTCCAAATCATCTGGTTCAATTGTTATTTTTTGACCGCTTAATAAAGCTGAAACTCCAATTTGATTTTCATCATCTTCGCAATGACAGCCCGGAATATAGTTATCTGGTTCTTCGTACGTTGTAATAACACCCTCAAAATTTCTTAACACGACCCGTTTATTTCCCTGAGAAATTGTATAATCTGGCATTACTGGTATCTTTCCTCCACCCCCTGGAGCATCTACTACGAATGTGGGGACGCATAGGCCAGATGTGTGCCCCCTTAAACCTTCAATGATTTCAATACCTTGAGCAACGCTGGTTCTAAAATGCTCAAGACCAACAGAGAGATCGCATTGATAAATATAGTAAGGTCTTACTCTAATTTTTACAAGGTCTTGGACTAATTTTTTCATAACATGAATACAATCATTTACTCCTTTCAATAGTACCGATTGATTTCCAAGTGGGATTCCCGCATCTGCTAACATTTCACATGCTCTTTTAGAATCTTCTGTTATTTCGTTAGAATGATTGAAATGGGTATTAAACCAAATAGGATGATATTTCTTAATCATTTCACATAGTTCAGGAGTAATTCTTTGAGGCATAACTACGGGCGTTCGAGAACCTAATCGTATAATTTCTACATGAGGAATTTCTTTCAATCTGACCAATATCTCTTCTAATTTTTTATCAGAAATTAATAACGCATCGCCTCCAGATAAGAGTACATCTCTTATAGCTGGAGTTTCTTGTATATATTCGATACATTTACCGATTTGATCTTGGGGAGGTGCTTTATCGTGATGACCGGCAAATCTCTTGCGAGTACAATGTCGGCAATACATCGAACAATTTTCAGTAACTAAAAACAAAACTCGATCAGGATATCTATGGGTTAGACCTGGAACTGGCGAATCAACATCTTCGTGAAGAGGATCTACAAGATCGCTCGACGATATGTGTAATTCGTGGATAGTAGGGATAGCTTGTTTTCTTATAGGATCGTAAGGATCGTGAGGGTCGATTAACGACAAATAATAAGGCGTAATTGCCATTCGCAATTCTTTTAAGATTTTTGGGTCGTCCTCCTCTTTAGTTAGCGAAATGTATTGTTTAAGGTCTTCTAATGTACTTATTCTATTCTTAAATTGCCAGCGCCAATTATTCCAATCTTCGTCGCTTACTTCGCTAAATAATTCTTTTCTTCTATTTACTCTCATAACAATTCACTTTACTTATTATGTTATCTTCATATTCTAAATTATTTTACATATTTTTCTTCAAATATTTTTCGTAATTTTTTAGACTCGCGTAACTCATCTAAAGCTATTTGAGCGTGTCCTTTGGTATAACCATTCCCGATTATCATCGTGACATCTTTTCCAACGCCCTCAGCACCTAATGCGGCTTTTGTAAAACTAGTAGCCATAGAAAAGAAATACACGATACCTCCATCCTTAACGGGTAAAATACTTGACATTTCAGTATTTGATATACTTAGACAATTAATAGAAATGTCAACTTCATTTCCATTGTTAATAGCAAATACCTTTTCTAAGACATCTAGCGGTTTAAGGATGTCAGCAATAATCACCTCATGGCAAAAACCTGTTTTCTTAAGGAACTCAGCTCTTTTTTCATTTCTAGCTTGCCCTATTACTCTACCATTCGGTCCAACAATGCTTTTTGCTATAAAAGAGCACATTAATCCAGATTTTCCAGTTGCCCCAAGTATTAAAACAGAGTTTCCCGGTTTAACAATCTTTTTTGTTTGAGCCGGAGCACCCGCTACATCAAGAGCTGCTAAGGCCAATTTATCGTCCATATCTTTTGGGATTTTAGCGTAAATTCCACTTTCAAAAAGTACGGCTTTACCTACAATTTCAACTCGATCTATATCTAATTTGATATCTAAAATTTTTTCAATCTTAAGTGGTGTCAAAGAAAGAGAAACTAATGTAGCAATTTTGTCTCCTTTTTTTAGATCGGTTTTTCCTGTCAGATCTGGTCCAATTTTTTCTACTTTACCAATCAGCATTCCACCTGAACCAGTAACCGGATTTTGCATTTTTCCCCTTTCTTGAACAATTTCTATTATTTTAGCTTTTATTTTTTCTATATCTCCTCCCGCTTCTTCTTTAAGTTGAGTAAAGCTTGCGGAGTCGATATTCAAATAATCGACATCAATTAATATTTCGTTGTCGAATATGGTCGTATCGTTGGATATTTTAAAAGCAGGTTGAGGAAGCGCCCCTTTAGGCTCAATGACTCTATGAGTTCCGTATTTATTACCTTTTGCCATATAAAGGTCTCCATCTAAATCTTAAAAAAATAATATTATCATATCTAATCTTACTTAAGAATCATTAGAATTATAAATTTTTCAAAACAAAATTAGAAAAATAAGTTAAAAAAAAAAGATTGGATTAAGCTTTGTATCTGGCATTTCCATCCATGATCTTTCTATTGAGAATCATGTCATTTACCTGCATCCCTGCAAGCAATGTTGCAAAAACGCTATGAATGAATTTTGGTTGGAAAAGGCCTTTTACGGGTGTTCTCATTTTTAAGCGTGTCCTTCCGAAATTATCCGGATAAGGTGCCATATCGTAAATTGCTCCTGAAGGTGAACCAGAATATCGGGCATAAGTCGCTGGAGTCGATACATCAAGAACCTTAATGTGTTTTCTCAGATCAGGAATGAGGTATTTTTCAGTTTTTTCTATAAAGAAATCAGCCCATTTTTGTTTTTTTTCATTGTATCTTTGAGGATCTTTTTCTCTTAATTCTGCCCAGTCGTCAATGCCCATAGGAACAATCCTCAAGGCGATATTTGGTTTTCCACCCGTAGTTAACGAGGGACAGATAACTCCAAGTCGAAATTCTTCATCTGTATAACCAATTTTACCTTGTATCATATCATCAAATAATCGATCGTAAATATCTCCTCCTGTAGTAATCACGCTGTAGCCACAATCTAAACCTAATGCACCCAGATCAATTTCGTTATCAAGTCCAATGCTTATATTCATTGATGATGTCGACATCTTAACATTTTCGACTTTATCAGCATACTTTTTATCCAGTTCACGAATGATATCTAGACCCACCATTTCTTTCATAGCAACAATAGGATCTACTGTGGTTACTACTAAATCCGAATAAATTTCACTTCCATCCTCTAATTTAACACCTTTCACTTCCCCGTTTTCAACCAAAATTTTGTTAACTTTAGTATTAAGCATCAGTTCTCCACCTAAACTGAGATATTTTTCCTCAAATTTCTTAGGAAACTCAATAAACCCTCCTTTAGGTCGGAAAGCACCATCGAGTAGTGAGTTCATCGCAGATACAGGTACGGGTGCCGAAACTCTATCAGCCGGTAATCCACTAAATTCAGCAAATATGGTAAATATTTCAATAACATCAGGTTCCGTTATATTGAACTGAGCAAAATAATCCTTGAAAGTTCTCCTAGAGTTTTTTACGATTTTTGGGCAAGTAAGGAGCATTTTAAGGATTTCAATTAAATTTGGATCAAGTTTAAGTTTGAACAATTCTAAATACAAGGCTCTTGAATAATCCAAAAAGTTCTCGATTTCAGCTGCGTTCTTCGGATATTTTTCCATCAACTCATTTTTAAAATCTTCAAATCCTGACGGTAAATCAATCGTTTTTACCTTATTTGTTTTAATATCTACTAAGAAAATCCGCATATAGTAACCTTTATACTCCTTAAGCTCAATATCGATATCAAAAAATTCTAATAACTCTGTAATATTAGGTATCATTTGGCATGTGTCGAATAAATATCCTTGCCGTTCATAGGAGGTAACATAGCCACCAGATTTTGGTTCTTTTTCGATTATTAAAACGGGTTCTTTTTTAACATCATGGTATTGCGCCCATGTTAAACCACTGCTTAAGCCGGTGATACCTCCACCAACTACTATTAATCCATATTTATTTATTTTATTCATGAATTAAAAAATTGATTTTATACTATTTAAATATTTTAATTTCCATTTTTATAAAAATTACTTCTTTATACCAATGAACAATCCTCTATCCTCCATTAAGCCATTTTTTAGAAATTCTGTCTTAAAACTGGCTTTTTCCATGAATTCGAGAGTTTTGTCAATCTCAAATAAACCTAATTCATGTGTGTCTACAAAATGTATAACATCTTCATCTTTTTCAGCAATCAAATAATGCATCTCCATTATCGATAAGTCCCCTTCTATTTTTGTTGTATTAAGTCTTGCGATTTTTATGTCTTTCTCATCGTAAGTAGTCATACCGGGCGCTCCAACCCAGTAAGTGGATTTAGTAAACCAAGGCTCAATTATTAGAACTCCACCTGTTTTTAAGTGATTACTAAAATTCAGCATCGTTTTTTCTAAATTAGAATACGTTTTTACATACCCAATTGAGCTAAATAAACATAGAATTACATCAAATTCGGTTTTAAGATTAAAATTTGTCATATTACCTTGTTCGAAAATCACTTCCTTAACTTTACTTTTAGCAACTTCCACCATTTCGTTGTTAATATCAATACCCGTACAGGAAAAATCGTCTTTAAAATATTCTAAATGCTTTCCTGTCCCACATCCAACATCAAGTAACTTATTACCGTCTGAATTTTTATATTTTTTTATTAAATCTTTAATGGAATAAGCTTCTTTATCATAATCTTTCCAATGATAAATCAAATCGTAGTATTTGGCTAATTTTTTATACATAATTTAATATTCCTTATTTTATTTTAATTCAAACTTAAAATCTTTCTCGCTTCGTAAGGAGATGCGATGTCTCTACCTATTTCTTTTGAAATCCTAACTATTTTTTCGACTAATTCACTGTTAGACTTAGCGAGTACACCTTTAGAACGATAAATGTTATCTTCAAAACCTACTCTGGCATGGCCCCCCATAACTATAGATAACGTAACCATAGGAAATTCATGTTTTCCAATAGCACACACGGTAAACATAGAGTTTTTTGGAATACTGTTTATCATAAATACTAAATCTCGAGGTGTTGCTGCTATTCCTCCGATGACGCCTAATACAAAGTTAAAATGCATTGGATCTTTGATATATCCTTTGTTATTAAGTCGTAATGCCATGTCGATCATGCCCTTATCAAAACATTCCAGTTCTGGTTTAATTCCATGCGAATTCATCACTTGAGCAAAATGTATGATAGTATTTTCTGTATTAACAAAAATTTCATCGCCACCAAAATTCATCGTACCACAATCAAGAGTTGCCATTTCGGGTGGAGGATCCATGAAGATAGGTTGTAGTCTCTCTTCATTACTCATTCCTATAGCACCTCCCGTTGAAGGTTGAACGATAACATCGGGACATCTTTCTTTTATCTCATCGACACACGCTTGGAATCGTTTTATATCTTGAGTAGGAGTGCCATCGTCTTCTCTTACATGCAGATGTATTATACTCGCACCTGCTAAGAATGCTTTTTCTGCTTCGATCCCTATTTCTCTAACAGTATAAGGAATGTTTGGATTCTGTTTCTTTGTTACTTCAGCTCCACATATCGCGGCGGTTATAATTAATTTTTCCATATACATCATATTACTTTTTTCTTTGTTTCTCTCTTGGAACAACACAAGTTCCACTTGCTTTGCATACGACAATAGGTTCATTTAAGAAATCAGCCGCAGAATCATTTATATCTGGTTTTAATGTAATAACCTTTCTTGCCTCAAAAATCATCTTTCTTGAAGTGTTACCTATTTCAATAATTTTTCCTTCAGCTTCTATATAATCACCAGCATAAACGGGAGCTAAAAATTCAATGCTGTCATAAGCCCGAAATAAACCCTCATCTCCATCGTTTTTAATCAATAACTCAGTAGCAACATCCCCAAATAATTCTAATATTTTAGCCCCATCAACTAAATTTCCTCCATAATGAGCATCGTTTAAACTCATCCTTACTCTAATTAATGATTTCATACAAGATCATTCCCTATTTTTTTTTTCTTAAGATAAAATTATATTCTAATTTCAATATTATCTTATGAAATTAAAAATTTCTTTTATTTTCAATGTTTTAATAGTAAAATTTATCTTCAAAACTTTGTTGTTTTAATGGAAAATTTATTGAAATTTAGCTTATATTTAATTAAAAAAACAAATGTGATTTTTATTTTATTTAAAAGATTCAATAAACTATAAAAATGCGAGATTTGCGGAAATGAAAAAGATGTGCCTTTATGCTGCGATTGGTCAATGATTGTGAAGGATGACTATATAATATGTTGTTGTGAATCAGAAGAGTGTGGTTATCGACCTATCCCCGAATGTAGTGGACAAAAAATGAATTACATGGGATAATGAAAAAAATATGAAAAATTATTTTAAAAAAATTGGAAAAATTACCAAATTAAATCGTTAATTACGTCTTTATCTCTATCAGCTTCTTTTTTACCAAGTACTTTTCTAATGCGTAAATCGTTGATTGAATCTTCGAGTTTAGTATCCAAATTCTTAATATCCATCAAATTGCCTGTTTCTCCTCCTTTATCGACTAAATTTATCATCGCGTTATCCTTATTCATTAAATCTCTTAATTTATATCTAAAGGCATCTGTTACTCTTGTCCGTTGGATTTTCCCTTTTTTTATCAAAATAGGAAAAACGGGAGCTCTTTCTGTAGTTCTGCGCGTATTTGGATCTACAAAGTAGAAAATAAACATAGGTATACCTACGATCACATCTTTAGTCATAATTTCAATAGAAAAAGTGTTAAAGAAGTTTTGAACGTTAGTCATTTCAACATCTTTAATTCTTTCGATGTTATCAAGACAAGATTGTTTTTCTTGTTTGATTCTTGCAACTATGCTCTCGGCTGAAGTAAGGTCGCTGCTAAGTTCACTATGTTTTGCTTGGATAGTGCTTTCAATCTCAGATTTTTTCCTCTCAAGCTCTCTAATTTTTTGTTGTTTGGATTTTTCTAAATCGTTTATTTCTCGTTGTACATTCTTCCTTATTTGAGCGACTTCGGATTCATATCTGCTAATTGTATTCCCTAGATCTTGATATTTTATGCGTAAGTCTTTTAGTGCACCTTCAACTTCAAATAAGTCGTTTTTATTGATTGAATTTTTTAGTCTATCTACGCCATTTTTTGTTGCGCTAAGATTGTTGTAAAGATCGCCAGTTTTATCGTTAATTTTATACTTTCCACCTTTTACCAATTCTTCAGGCGTAGCTTCAATTTTTCGGTTTTTCTCAGCTTCTAATTCTCTAGTAACTATTGCTAATTGCTTTTCCTCTTCGCTTGTATCGACCTTTTGACTTTTCAATTTGTCAGCATCTTGGCCACCGCGTTGAATCCACTTATCACATAGTTTGATAATTTTTTGACCATAATTATCTAGGTGTTTAACATCATTTTGAGATATGTAATCAAAAACTTCTGGAATGATTTTTGCTTGATTTATACTTTTAGGAATCGGTCCTCCTTCTAAGAGGAAATATGGCTCACTAAATGAATTAATATTGTATTGATTTAAGAAAAAGTTTTTAAAATACTCAACTTCACTAGCACTAAAAAGGGCTTCTTGAATTGCCGTACCTCTTCTATAATTTTTAGATTTCTTTAAATAATTACTATTATACGACTGCAAAGAATTTAAGAATGATGCTGAATCTGCACCTTGAATTATGTTATCTGGACTGGGTGGCGTTTGTGAAAATTTTCCTACATTTAATTTCTCTTGTTTATTTAACAGATAACTACAAACGCAAGCACGAGTTTCATTTAAAGGAACTAAACGAACGGGCCAAAAACAAGCAGTAATTCTATTTATCTTGCCTAGTTTTTTAATAGTCTTTCCATAAATGTTTATACATTCGTTTAATGCCATCGCCATTTCATCTAGTAATGTAGCTTTTGAGCGGGCAGGGATTACTTCGCCAACATTGATTAGAAAAGGAATTATTTTATCTACCATTTTTTTGAATCACATAAATTTTCTATTTTCTATATTAAATCTAAAAATGAGTTAAGTAAATAAATTTTTCCCTCTAGATTTTCAATGTTTATCTTTGAATTAAAAACTTAAAAGAAGGAAAACCCAATATATATTAAAATAAGTTATTAAAAGATGATAAAATATGGTTGATAAGTTTCTAGAAGGAAAGGGTGCCCTTATAACTGGGGGCGCATCTGGTTTTGGGAGGGGTATAGCAATTGAATATGCGAAAAGAGGAGCAGATTTAATCTTAGTTGATATAAATGAAGAACTTTTAAATGAAACCTGTAAGAAAATTGAACAAGAATATAAACAAAAAGTTATCCCTATTGTATGTGATGTTTCAAAATCAGAACAAGTACAAGATATGGCAAAGAGGGCTTTTAAAGAATTAGATAATATATATGTGCTAAATAATAATGCGGGGATTGGTGATATATATGGACCTGATTTATTGAGAATTAAGGAAGATTTGTTCGATAGAATAATTAGTGTTAATCTACGAGGTCAATGGTTAGTCTCTAAATATGTAAGTAAAAAAATGAAATCCCAAAAGTTTGAAAACGAGCTTTTATCTGGAAAAGTAATTCATACTGCATCTATTGCCGGAATGGTTGTTGATATCAAATTATCAGCATATACATTAAGTAAAGTTGGAGTAATTGCCATGGTAAAAATGCTTGCGCAAAGTTTAGCTCCAAAAATCACTGTTAATGCGATTTCACCAGGTTATCATGTAACAGGGATATATAATTATTCTGAAAACGCTATGAAAGCCACAATGGATGATGGACATGTTAAAACACCTTTAAATAGAATAGGAACTGTTCAAGATGTTGCAAATATAAGTGTATTTTTAGCGTCTCCTTTATCAAACTTTATAACAGGACATAATATTCCCGCAGATGGTGGAATTGCAGAAGTAGGCGTTCCAGCAAACTATTTAAAGTCAGAAATTTAAAATCTTTTTTTTTTATAGTTTCTGATATATAAAAAGATTAAAAATTTATATACTAAAGAAAATCGATAATTAATTATAAAAATTAAAAAATTTTAATATTAAAAAAGTGATAAAAATGATTGAAATTATACTTGCAATATTTCAAATAATTGGAGCTATAGGCATTGGGGGATTCTGGATATATTTTTTCTTAGTCGAGAATAAAAATCCTGAAAATACTGAAGTTTTTCTTGCTTTTGAAAGATCCTTTCCAATTCCAGACATATTATGGGCGACACCTGCTCTATTACTTGCAGCAATTGGTCTATTGACTGGTAAAAGATATGGTGTCTTTTTTTCCATAGCTGCAGGAAGTGCTATATTATTTCTAGGGCTATTAGACATATCTTTTAATGCCCAAAATGGTGGATATAAGAAGAGTACATCTGATACAATAATGAACTTAGTTATTAACTTATACTGCGTCATTTTTGGGATACTATACATGGTATATGGTTTTATAAATTTCTAAATTATACTGAGAAGTGAATCAAATGGCAAAAGAGAAACTAATAAAAAAACAACCTTTTAAAGACAAAATAGCTATTATTTGTGGTGGCTCTACAGGGATAGGAAAGGCAACAGTAAGGGAATTTGTGATATTAGGAGGTAGTGTGTGTATTATCGCAAGAAGATCTGACGTCTTACTAAATGCTGCTGAAGACATTAAGAAAGAATTGAAGCACGGCTCACAATTTGTTGACCATATATCATGTGACGCTACAGATATCGAAAAATTAAGACCACTTTTAGTAAGTTTTATTGAAAAACATGGACATCCAAATTATTTAATAAATGTAGTTGGATATGCTCTTCCGGATTATATTGAAAATTACACTTTTGAAGATTTCAAACAAAACATGGATATTAATTACTACGGTCAATTAGCCCCTACTTTAATATTGTTGCCTTACTTTATGAAAGAGAAAAGTGGACATATAGTATTTGTTTCTTCAGTCTCAGGATTTCTTGGTGTAATGGGTTATGCTGCGTATACCCCTACTAAATTTGCAATTGTTGGATTAGCAGAACAATTAAAAACTGAATTAAGTCCTTACAATATTAACATATCTGTATTATATCCCCCTGATACTGAAACACCCGCCTTTGAGAGAGAAAACATTAAGAAACCAAAAGAATGTATGATCATTTCAGAGCGAGGAGGTCTTTTACAGCCAGAACAGGTAGCAGAACCATTTATAGAAGGTATATTAAAGAAAAAGTTTTATATAACTCCTGGTGAAGCAAAATTTTTATGGAAAATGAAGAGACTTTTTCCTAATTTAGTTAATAACATTTTAGATAAAGAATTAAGAAAAGCCAGAAAACAATTAGGAAAAAACTAATTATTTTTTTTTTTTTTAAATTAAAAAATGTTTTTAATTATTGAATGAAACTGAGTAAATTATGAAAGAAAATTATTTAAAAGATAAAATAGCAATTATTACAGGAGCAGCAGGAGGTATCGGGAGAGAAATAGCAAAATTATTTGATATATATGGTATAAAATTAATTTTGACAGATATTAATGAAGAAGGTTTAAGAGTAATTGCAAATGAGCTTTCGCAAGAACCATTAATTATTCCTTGCGATATAACAAAAATAGAACAAGTAAAAAACTTAATTTCACAAACGAATTCAAAGTATGGAACAGTAGATATTCTTATTAATACAGTTGGTATTATTATTCCTGCTCTTTTCGAAAATACTAATTATTCGGATATTGAAAAACAGATTAATGTTAATTTATTAGGTATAATTCATTGTACCAAAGAAATTATTCCAATAATGAAAGATGCGGGAGGGGGAAATATTGTTACTATTTCTTCTCTAGCAGGAATAGTTCCAGAAACTTATAGTTCAATTTATACAGCAACCAAGTTCGCCCTCAGAGGTTTTGATCTAACCTTAAATCTTGAGCTTAAAAAGCACAACATAACCGTCTCCACTATTTTTCCTGATTCTGTAGATACGTCTATGTTAGAATACGAAGCAAAGCATGGCGGGTCGCCCTTAACATTTTTAAGTGACCCTGTAAACCCTGAAAGAGTCGCTAAAGCTGCATTAAAAGCAATTCTTAAAAATAAGGTAGAGATTTGTGTCCCTCACTTTCAAGGAACTTTATCTAAATTTATTATGTGTTTCCCTAAGAGGGTTCAAAAAATGTGGCCAAAGCTAGAAAAGAAGGGAGAGAAGAGGAAACAAGAGTTTTTGAGAAATTTAAATTAGCCATTTAATAATTAATCGAGAAAAAATATTTCAATTAAGAGGACAAAATTTCAATACGAGATTTCAGAATGTATTCTTTTTTCATATTTTTTATATAAATTATAAGTATTCGAAGTACTTTTTTTGAATAATTATTCCTTAATATTAAAATAGGTAAATTAATATTAATAATACAAGAAAATAAAAAATTTCAAAAATAAAAGGAGATGAAAGAAAAAAATGCCAAGAGGAGATAGAACGGGACCAGATGGAAAAGGTAGCAAAACTGGCAGAGGTTTAGGTTATTGTTCTGGTAGCGATTCCCCTGGATTCACAAAGGGTTCTAGACAGGGAATGGGACGGAGAAAAGGTAATAAATCCAGGCGTAGAAATAGGTAACATCGGTTTTATATTCATGTAATATATTTTTTATTTTATGAATAATTTTTCCAAATTTTTTAGAATTTAATATTTTGATTTATTCTTTAAATAATTAGTAAAAATTATAATATTCAATTATTATCATTAATTTCTATCTAATTGATTTTGATAAATATATAAGTTGATTATAAAAGTTGGAAAAAGATAATAAAAGAAGAAGGATCGGTCTAATAATTAACCCCATTGCAGGCATGGGAGGGAGCGTAGGACTTAAAGGAACTGATGGTGACATATTTAAGAAAGCTATTAAAATGGGGGCTAAACCAATAACTCCTGACAGAGTTCATACTTTACTTTCTAGTATCAAAAATAAAGATAAAATTCATTTATTAGTTGCTCCAGGTAATATGGGAGCCAATATAATAAAAGATAGTGGCATCGATTTTGATATTATTGGTAATATTAATCAAGAAACTACTGCTGAAGATACAAAGAGAATAGCAAAATTGATGAAACAACAGAATATTGAATTGTTAATTTTTTGTGGTGGAGACGGGACAGCCAGAGATATTCACGATGCCATTGGCTTATCTATACCTGTTGTGGCAATACCTTCTGGCGTTAAAATGTTCAGCTCTGTTTTTGCCATTAACCCTAGAGCTGCTGCCGAAATTGTTGATAAATTCATAAAGGAAACGGTTGAACTTCAAGAAAATGAGGTTTTAGATATTAATGAAGACTCGTTTCGAGAAGGAATTTTAGATTCAAGACTATATGGGTACTTAAATGTTCCTAAAGTTATGAATCTTCTACAGGCTGGAAAAGATGGTTCTAAAATAGGAAGGTCCATTGAAGAAAATAAACGTGAAATTGCTCAACATGTTATTGAAAATTTAGATGATGACACATTATATTTACTTGGACCTGGTACAACTGTAAAAGCAATTACCGATCAGTTAAACCTAACAAAAAGCCTACTTGGAGTAGATGCTCTTTATAACGATAAGATTGTTGGGATAGATTTAAACGAACGTGGGATCCTAGAACTTTTGAATAAACATAAAAAAGCAAAAATTATCGTCTCGCCAATAGGGGGGCAAGGATTTATTTTTGGAAGAGGTAATAAGCAATTTACTCCTAAAGTTCTAAAAAAAATTGGAAAAAAGAATGTTAAAATAGTTTCAACTGAAGAAAAAATTAAAGGTTTAAGATGTTTAATGGTAGATACTGGCGATATTAAGACCGATGAAATGCTTAAAGGACTTGCAAAAGTGATAATCGGATATAAGGAGGAGCTAATAATAGAAATTGAATGTTAAGCATTTAATTTCTAACATAAGTAATATATTGAAAAATAATAAGTGAATAATAAGAACGATTTTTGTCAAATAGGGTACGAAACATGTTAGTTAGATTAGATAGAAACGAAATGTCTATAAAGCTCCCAAGAGAGATTACCGATCCTATCAAAGAAAGCATAGAACTTTTAAATCGATATACACCTCAAAGTAAAGTAGAGGAATTATTATCAATATTAAGTACATATACGGATTCTCCTAAAAATTCAATTATTATTAGTTCCGCATCTGACATCTTGCTTAAAGAATTTATTTATCTTTTTGCGAAAAATAGGCAAATTATTCTCGCTGATCCGTCATTTTTCTTAATTAACGCGACTTGTCGAAAGACTTATTCTTCAATTTTAAAAGTAAGATTAAAAGAACCTGAATTTAAATTTTCAATTGTACCGTTAATTGATGAGTTAAAAAAACCAACGTTAATTATTTTAGATAACCCTAACAACCCAACTGGAAATATAATTTTAGATAAAAACGAAGTAAAATTGATATTAGAAAATGAAAATGTTATTTTTTTAGTAGACGAAGCTTATTTTGAATTTTCAAATATATCGTATGCTAATTTAATCGCAGATTATCCTAATCTAGCTATTTTAAGAACATTAAGCAAGGGATTTGGATTATCTGGGTTAGGAGTGGGATATATTATTGGAGGGGAAACTGTTCAAAAGAGGTTTCTCGGAATTAATACAATGCTACCTTATCCAAACGTAGTAGCTGGCATAAGTGCCTTGAAAAACAAAAACTACGCAATGGAATACATTAAAGAAGTTGAAAAAGAAAAAAATCGAATTAGAAGTATTGCTTTAAAATTAGATATCTCAGTTTTTAAAAGTTATTCGAATTTTTTATTAATGAAAACAAAAATACCTAACATTTCAAAAAAGCTTACCGAGCAAGGAGTATTGGTACTAGACGTATCAAAACAACTAGGTTTAGAATATTTTAGGGTTACAATAGGAAATAGAAAAGAAAACGAATATTTCTTAGGAGCTTTAGAAAAAATCACCTATCAAAATAGAGATTGAATGCTAAGTATACCAGATTTTTTTAATATTTAATCCAATAAGCTTTAATTTTATGTAAAAGTTTAAATATTTAGCTAACACATTTGTAAATTAACCTTTTTAATAGAGGGTGCGAAATGAATTTAAATAAAAAACATATAATTTTAGGCTTTTTGATATTAGTTTCTATGTTCTTTCCTTTCTATTCAACGATTTCTCTGAAGTTCAATAATACTGAAAGGATCGATAATACCTATGATAATGCTCTAAGAAGCTCCCAATGGGTATTATCTAGTCGAATCATCATCAACGAAACAGAACCTACTCAAAATTGGGCGTTTACTGCAGCATCTGAGCCTTGGTGTTCTGGGTCAGGAATATTGGCTGATCCTTACATAATACAAGATGTTACGATCGATCTACAAGGAGCTGGGAACAGTTGTATTTCTATTTTTGATTCGAATGTTTATTTTCAGATTAAGGATTCTACTCTTACTAATTCTGGATGGGGTATGACTGCAGGGATTTATATGGAAAATACAAATAACGGACAATTGCTAAATAATAATTGTTCTAATAATGAGCAAATCGGAATCTATCTAAAAAACTGTGATAACAATACAATCTCTGGGAATATTGTATCAAATAATCAAATGGGGATAAAGTTGGATTATAGCCATTATAACACCATCACAAGTAATGCTCCAAACTCAAATTCCAATAGTGGGATAGACCTTTATTCATCTGATAATAATATAATTACGGGAAATGTGCTGAGTTTTAATGGAGAAGGTATAACTCTTGGCAATGTCGAGAATTGCACTGTTACTGGGAATATTATGAGTTCTTGTGGTATATATGTCTGGTTAAACGAAGATGATCTTGATGAGTTTGTTTCAAATAAGGTAGATACTACAAATAAAGTGAACGGAAAATCTGTTTATTATTATATCAACAGGAATAACTTAGGAAATACTGACTTCACAAATCCTGGACAGATAATATTAGTAAATTGTACTGACAGTTTTTTGTCTAACTTTGATATTACATATACCTCGTGGGGGATTCAAGTTTTATTTTGTGACGATATTACTATATACAATAGTGATTTCACTAATAACAAGTTTGGGATTGGAGTAAGATATAGTTCTTTTATTAATATCACAGGAAACACCGCTAGTAATAACCAAGCAGGAATAAACTTATATAATAGTGAAAATTGTACTATCTCTGAGAACATTGCGAATGATAATTCTGATCCTATCAATTATTGGGGATATGGGATTCGTTTAGGAGATTGCGAAAATTGTACAGTTTCAGATAACACTGCAAATAATAATTTTGAAAGTGGCTTAGAGGTGGGGTATTCTGAGGAATTAGACATATTTGGAAACACCTTTAATTACAACAGATATGGAATAAAAACAACTGATGTTGTTGAGAGTAAAATAGAGGGAAATGTCATTAATGGAGCTACTTCTTATGTTGATAATTGGGATGCGGGAATTATTCTCTCTTCATATTGGGGGGATGCAAGTGCTAATATTACCCTTAAAGATAACCTAATGACAAATTGTGGGTTAATTTTAGGTAATGTTGAAAAATTAGAACATATCACTTCACATGATATAGATGACACTAATTTGGTAAATGGAAAACCACTATACTTTTATACCAATGAAACCGGATTAATTTCAACCGATTTTTCTAATGCTGGTCAAATATTTTTGATTAATACAAATAATTCTGTTATAGATAATTTACTATTCTCTAACACTACAATCGGTATAGGATTATATTATAGCAACGGTAACACGATTTCGAATTGTGAATTTAAACATAATAAACA
>JAHQWH010000020.1 GCA_029856105.1 Promethearchaeia archaeon
ATAATGAAATTTTTAACGATTATTGGTGCTTTAGTAGGTTTGGCAACTTTAATCCTCGGTCTTCTTGGAATGCCTAATTATGGATTCATTGATCCTGTATTAGGTTTAAATTACGTTCTTAATTTTATTGTTGGTCTTGTTATTGTTGCTCTAACTTTTTTAGTTGCTATGAAACCTGACAAACCACTTCCCTTTCATTGGTTAGTCTTATTTATACTTGGGATCTTACTAGTAGTCTTTGGAGCGGGAATTTGGGCCTGTGTCCTTGTTATAATCGCGGCACTAATTGGTTTAATTGAAGATTTATAAATTATCTATATTTTTTTAAAATCAATTTTTTTCCCTATTTACTATTTTTAGGCTAGATACGCGCAGATTTTAGGAAAAACGATACGATTTCTTCAGCAAGGTTGACATCTGTTACTTTTTGCAGGGCGGTGAACCCTGGAATGGAATTTACTTCCAAAACTAACAAACCATTTTTGCTTTCAACGATATCAACACCAGCAATTTCGGTTTTTGTAATTTTTGCTGCTTTTATTGCTAGCGTTTTTAACTCTTCTGTGAGTTCTAATGGCTCCATTCTTGCGCCTGCATGAATATTAGTTTTCCAGTTATCGCTTACTCTATACATTCCAGCTATAGCTTTATCACCTAAAACTAAAATTCGGATGTCTCGATTGTAATGTTCGATAAATTCTTGAAGATAAAAAACCTCGTTTAATTGGCTTAAAGTATATATAACATTCTCTGCAAAGCCTTTATCGGTTATTCTGGTAATTCCAACGCCTTTCGAACCATATAACGGTTTTAATACAATATCACCTCCAAGTTCATCAAACGCCTCTATGGCATCGTTGGGATTTTCGCAAATAATCGTTTTTGGAGTTGGAATCTTATACCTTTCTAAATAAATTGAAGTAAGAAATTTATCACTTGCTATTTCTAAGGATTCTCTTGAGTTTATTAATTTAATTCCATATTCTTCAATTGCGCTTAACAAATCAAGCCTAAAAAATATTTTTTGAGTTGGAGCAGCGCCAAATCCTCTTACAAGAGCTGCAAATGGATCAAGTTCTTCAAATTGTTCTTGAAAATGATCTATTTTAATCTTTACTTTTATTGTTGATGGAACGAAATATTTAACATTATATCCTCTCTTTTCAAATTCTTTAGATAAAATTTGAACTTCAGGATCTTCTGGCTTTGGAGTAATTATCATAGAATACACTTTTTATTGCCTCTTTAAAAATTACTTAATTCAACTGACACTAAATAAATAAATTTAAGTTCTTATATAAGAACTTATATATATACAATGGATTCTAAAGACGCAGAAAACGAAACGGAAAAATTAACAAAAGTACTTTCTATTGTTCAAAATCTATATTATAAGAAGAAGGAACAATTAGAAGATTTAAAATTAGAAATCTCTGAATTACACACGGTTTTAGATTATATAAACTCATTGATATCAAAGCAATCGTTTTCAAGTGCAGATGAAATTTATTCGAAGCTTTTAAATCGTGAAGAGAAATCGATTGATGATTATTTTAAAAAAGATATTTCTCAAGAAGATTTTGATGGAACAAAAATTAAAAGAAAAATTTTCTCGAGTCAAAATGAAAATGAAGAAAATTTAACATGTGTCCTTAACCTCTACGACTTCAAAAGAGTCGAGATAAAATTTATTGATCCTGAAAAAAGGGAGATACAAGAAACTTCAGAGAATTTTATTGACGTTTTCCTCAAGGGAGCGCTTATTAAAATAAAAGAAAATAACCCTAATTTGAGCATTAATTACACTTTTTTCAAAAATTCCGATAAAGTTGAATATATTCACATATCTAATTTAAGTTCAATTGAAGACTATGATTTGATAACAGACAAAATCCGCGAATTATTAGCGTGTGAAAAATAAGCTCTTTAAGAAACGTTGAATTGATAAAGTTTGAAAAGTATGGATAATTTGAAGATTATTATACTAAGATATTATATTGATTAAATAAAATACAAAGAATTAATTATACAGAATTTTATATTGTTTTTAATTAAAAATTTGGAGCGTATGAACAATGGCTAAGAAGAAAAAATTTTTGATGATGCCTATAATTCATTCAAAGTTTAACGATAAAAATCTAGAGGATATACTTATCAATAAATCGAGAACTCTCTTTACAGAAAAGAAAGGTGTTGTCCCCTCGTTTATTTTCCTTTCTGGAAGTTTTTTTGATGTAAAAGGATTTGTTTATACGGGGCTTCGAGCATGGAAGGGTGCAGTAAAACCATCAAATAGAGATGAAGGTAGAAGGCCATTACTTGAAGCTACATTTGCTTCTCTTTCAGTTTATCTAAGTTCATTACTTGCTCTACAAGCAGATTTTTTCTTCGCTTACGAAGAGATTAAAGATATACTATTAGAAAAGAAAAGGGAAGATCTATGGACAATTGTCTCAGAAAAATTGCCATTTATTTCGCTCCCTCCAAAAGAAATGTATGGAAGCCAAGTTTCTCCAATATCTCCCTATTTTGTAATAGAACAAGACGATGAACTGATTTTAGGAGAGATATATCCATCAGCGTATTTAACAAAAGTAATCTCCTCGATTAAGACAAGGTTTTTCGTCTTTTTCCAATATCAAGGCTATTCTGCTTTCGGATTTTTCGATTCTATACCTGAACGCGCTAAGTTTGGTTTTGAGGAAAAAGCACGAGAATTTGAGGGAGAACCTTCCTCAGAAAACCTTCGAAAGTATGCTAATAATGCTAAAAATTTAAAAGAAGTTCTAATCGCACTCATCGAAGCGCATAATAACGCGTATTTAGGACAGTATTTAATAGAGGATTACGAACTCCTATTAAATAAACTATTAGAATCGGAGGTGCTATAAAATGGTGAATATTGGGCTTTTAGGTGATATATCTGTCGGAAAAACTAGTATTCTCCGTTTATTCGTAAGATATTTAAAAGTTGGTGACATAGAGAAAGTTAAGGGAGGACAAAAATGTACAGTAATAAAAACAGATTTTTCCGGTGAAGCTACTGTACCCGGGGGGGATAAAGAAGATACTCTTAATCAAAAAGAAACTAAAACAATCCATCCAAATAGGATTGTTTTTAGAGAAGATAAATCGGGAAGAGCACATACTATCTTTGCCCCAGGTGGAGATAGACAACGGGCCGTCGTGAAAATGGGAATTATAACGATATCTCGTATCGCAACTCAGATTATAGCTGTATTTTCTTTGGATCGTAATCTTGAAAGACAGTTTGAATTTTTTAACGATGTTCGCTTCTTTCCTGATCATATACATGTGTGCATCAATAAAATTGACTTACTTGAGGGAGACAGAGATAAAGGTTTAGAAGATATTAAAGACAAGATTAAAACCTTCTTCAATCAAAGAAAAATAACGATTTCTGACTATTTTATAACTTGCGGTGAAACTGTTTCTAATTTTGAAGCGGTTGAAGAATACAATAACCATGTTGCTGAGATGATTTTAGAAATAACAACACCTCGTTAAAGCAATAAACTTATGTTTTCTCTCTTATTCTTTTAATTTTAATGCTAATTTTACAAACAATTTATGCATATCTAATTGATAGCCTATCAAAGAAGTCAATTGCACATTGCCACTATTTTTGTCAATTAAAAGATATCCTTTTTTTTCTAACGCTTTTAAATCTTCATTTACATCTTTCTTGCGTCTTAATTTACTAACCTCATGAATTGAAGTAACACCCGAATTTTTAAGGCATAAAGTTAATGTGCATAATAATGTTGCTGCTAAACTCGGTTTTCCTTCGAATGGATTAGCTGAAATCAATTCCGAGATTTCAGGATCATAATTTAAAAACCAATGCGAATCTAATGGATTATGCCTAATCTGAAAACCTAATGGTTCAAGATAAGTTGATAGTCCAGTAATTAGGTTTTGGAAACAAATAGATTTGTTCTTATGATTCGCATTTAATCGTTCTAAAATCTCTTCTTTTGTAGCTCCTATTTGATATAAATTTTTCTTTCTACTTAATAAATGCATTAGGATTGAAATTTCATTCATTTTTTTTGTAACCTCAAATATATAACGTATTGGTATTTTTTTCATATTTTATTTTGCCTAACTGTAAAAGGTGCAATAAATATACAAAATATTCGTAGACTTTCATTTGATCTAGCTCATCATCAAAGATATCTTCAAAATAACATGGGAGTTTTTCTTTAATTTTATTAAAGAATGATGTCATTTTTTCAGTAAATTTATATTTTGGAATTTCTAATAAAAATTGGTCGTCTATTTTTCCTTTTTTTAAATGTTTAATCTCTAATTCTATTATTCTTTCTTTACAAAAACGATCTGAAGCGTATTCCAAGAAATTTAGAGACATTCCATCTATGTGAAAAACTTTCCTCCAACACCCTTTAAAAATCTCGGATATCTCCTCGTCTTCAGGATGACCCTTCATAAATTCAAAGAACTTTTCGTCAATATTTAAAGAACTGAGTAATTTCTTTAATTCCTCGAATTTTTCGTTGAGTAATTCGCATACGTTTTTGTAGGTTAAGGAATAATTTTCGATGTTGAAAATACTAAGTGAATCTTTTAGATCATGAAATAGAGGATTCAATTCTAATTCTAACAAGGAAGTTTTACCTGAAAGAATGTCATCCTTAATAATTTCGATCTTTTTATTTAATTCCTCTGATAAATCTATATTTTCTGTCATTTGCTTTCCTTCACGATTTTAGGATTGAAAATTGTCGATACCTCGCTTTTGCCAACTCTAGCGACTCCAATTAACTTATCGGCAAGTAAATATAATGGATTTGAAGATTTTGGTAGAAACATTAACATTTGAATAGCATTTTGTTCAATCGTTGTTTTTATCATTTGATACGAAGCTTCGGAATTCTTTTCGTCTAAAAACATTCCTGCCTCGTCAAACATACATAATGGCGAGGGTTTGATCTCTTGAAGCGATAAAATTAAGCTAATAGATATCATCGAAATTTGACCTCCACTTAACGCGGTACAAGATTTTAATTTATCCTTAGAGATGGCGGCTTTAATATTTATTCCCAATTCTTCAAAATTTCCGATTAAATCCAGAGTACAATATGCTTTGATGTTTGCGGAAATAAATTTTTGATTAATTTTTAAATTTAAGTCTTTTAATACCAATTTAAATTTATTGTAATACGTTTCTTCTAGTTTATTTTCAGTTTTAATCGCAGCTTTAATATCTCTTTCTATATCTTTCTGATTTTTAGTGATTTCCTTTAACCCAGTTAAAATCTGTTCTTTTTCTACTAAAATCGAATCATCAACATCTAAATAATTCAACAACTTTTTGTTGATAATTAGAATATCCGGGTTAATTTCCTCTATTGAACGAATAACCATTTTTTTTTCTGAAACTAAGGGGCCAATTTCAGAATTGATGCGTTCTAAATCGTTTTTCTTCGCTCCCAATTCAACTTTTATAGAAGAACGCTTAAAAATTTCTTGCTCCAAGCTTAATTTTAGTTGAATATGCATTTTATCGATTTCGCTCTTATCTTTTTGAAATGCAATTTTTTGGTCTTGTAAATGTAAGATAGTAGCGTCAACCTTGTTAATTTCTTCATCAGTAACGTCTAATTTTCTATAAATTTCAAATGCTTTTTTATCGGAGTTTTTGAAATTTACTTCTTTTGAATCGAAATCTTTTTTTAATATTCTTAATTCGTTTTTATTGGGGTTTATCCTTATATCAATATCTTTTAATGTTCCTAGATTGCCATCTAATTTCGAATCCCATTTTTTTAATTCATTATTTAAATTGTTTAGTTCGATAGGGATTTCCTTTATCCTTTCATTCCACTTAAAAAATTCGGGTTCTTTTTGTGATTCTAACTCGTTTATTTTTTTTACAATTTCTTCAATTTTCTCGTTTGTCTCTGTAATATTTTGTTCTAGTGAATAAACTAAATTATAAAACTGATTTTTTTTTGAAGTCAGCCTTTCTTTTTGTTTAAAATTGAATAAAAGGTCGTTAAACGATTCTTTTTTCCTGAAAATCTCTCCTTGCAACTTATCTATCTGTGTTTGTTTTACTTTTAACTCTAAAATGTTGTCATTTAGAGATTTAATTTCTTTTTCCAAGAGGATTGATTGTTCTTTTTGAGTTCCTGGACTCAATAACCCTTTAAGCCGTCTTACAAATGGACTTTCGTATGCGTATTTGTATGATATAATTTGTTCTCCTTTCAGAGTCACACACTTACCTTTGAAATTATGGCTTTTATAAAGTTCTTTAGCAGAGGGGTAATCCTTGACAACGATACAATTTTTAATTTTTGAATAAATGACTTTTTGGACATCTAAATCACCGCCAACAACTTTAATTAATTCCGCTAAATAGCCAATTATGCCCTGCGCCATAATTTTTGGTAATGGAGCAACTCTAACATCCTTTGGTATATATACATTGCAATAGGCATTATATTTCTTTTTTAATTTCTCTACTAAGTTTAGAGTATCCCAATCGTTCGCAATAAAGCTATTTAGTAACCTTTCTCCCAAAACTGATTCAATAGCATAGCTTAACTCGTCGTCGTATTTTAAATATTCAATTATTGGACCTTTAACTCTATCGGTTAGTTCTCGCTTCTTAATTTCCTCTTTAAGAACGTTAATATTAGCTGAAAGAACAATTTTACGTTCTCTTAACGCAGTTTGGAGTAACTTGAATTTTTTAATTTTTTTGGTTTTTTCATATTCTAACTGTTCCACTTCAGATATTAATTTGAATAAGCTTACGGTTACTTTCTTAAGGTCTTTATCTAGTTGGGTCAATAAATCTTTTGTAGGATTTTCTAAAAACCACCTATTCTTTTCTAGTTTGTAATCTATGTCAGTCAAACTCTGAAAAATATCATTAATGTCTCTTTTAATATTTTTAATATTGTTTTCATTGTCTTGGGTTTTCCTAACATTATTTTCCTTCTCATAGGTTAACTGATTATATTTTTCTAAAAAATCCTGATTCTCTTTAATCTTTATCGTAATTTTATTTTGTTCTTTAAATAATTTATCAATTTTGCTTTTAATTGAAATTTTCTTCTTTTTAACTATGTCGATCTCACTTATTATGCTTTGCCTCTGCTTCTCTAGCTTATCTATTATTTTTTCATATTCAGAGATTTTTCCAGATAAGACGTCCAATTCTTGCTTTGTTCTTATTTTTTCATTCTGCCACGCGTCTATTTTCTTAACTAATTCTTTTTTTCTGTAATTTAATTCTCCTACTTTTTTTGATGAACTAATAAGGTTGCTATCAATTTCAGAAATCTTTTTCTCTTTTTCTTTAATTAAATTTCGATACTTGTCGATTTCATTGGTAAATATATTTATTTGATCTTGACTTTTTTTGAGATTTAACTCTAGAACCTCAATTTCTTTCTGAAGAACGCTCTTATTTGCCCATAATAGTTCATCGTTATACTTTTTTCTAATTTCGAGTAATTTATTTTTCTCATCTAATCGTTCTAATTTTGGCATTAAGAAGTCGAGGTTTATATTTAAAGAGTTTTTCCGGGTAATTAAAGATTTAAACTCTGTGTTCAATGTATATACGCTATTTTTTTGTTGTAAAATCTCCTCTCGTAAACCTTTAAGCCCAATTCCCTCTTCTAAAAAGGAACATAATTCGATTGGTTTTAAGCTTTTAATAGTATCGATTTTGCCTTGACTTACAAATGCAAATTGATTATCTGGATTAATTTCTAACTTTGACACAAGTTTTTGAATTTCAATTGCGTGAACTTTTTTGAAATCTTTATCATTTTTTAGCTGAATCTCAAAAGATGGAGATTTTCCTCTTATTACTGTTCTTTTTATTTTAACTATTTCATTATGGTATTGAATATGAAGTTCCACCATAGCATGGTTTTGCCCATCTCTTATAAAATCAGACCATTTCTTATAACGCTCGTCTCTTTCGTTACTACCTAAAGTAAATTTAATTGCTTGAAAAATTGAGGTCTTCCCGCTCCAATTCGGACCGACTATTAATATAAAGCGAGGTATATCATGACTTTTCCGAATTAAGAAATCTACTTCGTCTCTTTGAAAAGATAAGAAATTCTCTAAAATAACTTTGCGGATAAAAACAGTATTTTTTATCGCTTTACTTTTTTCGTTTTCCTTAACTTTTTTTATAGAAGAAACAGCCGTTTTTTCTCATCCCTTATTTATCGTTTTCCAAATGCTCGTTTTAAATTGTCAATTCGCTTTTTAGCCTTTTCTAGATTAATTTGAGCCATCTTGGGACTATCGTTTAATACAAAAGAGAATTTGGCTAAAATCTTTCTATCATTATCTTCTAACGGTTCTTGCTTATTCAGCTTGTCTATTATAAGTAAAAGCTCACTATAATTTTTAGAAGCGGCGCTTTCGTATAATTGAGTTAGTATAAAATCTGAAATCCTTTCTTCTTTTATCTGGGTTATAAAATTCTTAATGTCATTGGTTTTTATTATCTCATCTCTTTCTTTCGGTGAAATTTTATTAAACAAATGTTGTTTATCGTTAGTTCCTCCAAATAAAACTTCCCTTTCAGCAATCGTTTCGAGATGTGAGGGTAGAAATTCGCCAGATTCTATTAAATTGATTAATATATCCGTAATTTCGTTGCTTAATTCGTTTAACTCAGAATTAAGGAAGTGTTTAAATATGCCCACTCTCAATAATCGGTTTAAATCTTTAACTTCCCAATTAATGGTGTATTCTACTAAGGTTTTAATATCAAAAACGATTTTTGGATTTTTTTCTGAAAAGTTTCTTAAAATAGTTTCCCTTTCGATTTTGTCTAGCAATGGGATTTTTATGAACAAATCAAAGGCTTCAAAAATTAATTTTGAATTTACTTCGATTTCTTGAAATTTATCATTAATCCAGATTAAAATTAGCCCCTCTTTTATTAGTGACTTCTTTTCTTTAAAAGAAACTATAAAGAGTTCTAACAGGTTTTTTTCTTTTAATAAAACCTCAGAAAAATTATGTTGATTAATCACCAACAATCTTTTTATTTTTTTTTCTTCTTTTTTATATTCATTTATCGGGGATATTTTACCATTTTCGATTTCTTTTTTTACTAATGTTTCCTTATTCTTAACAATATTTTCTAGAATGTATATAAAGTTGCTAAAAAAATCTTCAGGGGACTTAACGATTTCCTCTTGATTTAATTCAATAAAATCCAAATAATAGTTATTTGAAATTAATTTTAAATAATCAATAATATCAGTTCCAGAATTTATGTTAATTAGAAGGGTGCCTTTTGGTTGTATAAATTTAGCATAACTCTGGATAATTGACTCCTCGTGGTTTGTCAACATTATTTTCAAATAATTAATGATGTCATTATATTTATCGCGATAGAAAATATCCTCTCGATCAATATCAAATTCATTTGGCGTAATTAATCGATAGTATTTAGAGATTTTTAATTCGTTATCTGAATGTTCCATAGAGAATTTCATCTACTTATTAATTAATTTTTTTGAACATTATTTTCATGACAATTATCACATATATATTTAGCTATAGCTCATCACCCGACAAAAATAGATACATTAAAATATCCGAATTTATAATATAAACTTCTTAGTTATTAAATTCACCAAGGAAATATATTAAAATCAAATAGAGTAAAGGAATTTACAATAATATTGATATAAATAAAAGAAT
>JAHQWH010000021.1 GCA_029856105.1 Promethearchaeia archaeon
TTTTTCACAAAGTTTTCTTTTATTGAATCTAAAACTTTCTGGATGCTTTTCTCTAGCTGAAGTAATTCATTTGCGTTTTCTATTATTTTTCTCGCCGAGATTATGCCAATTCCCTTAATCCATGCTAGCTCTTCGGTTGTAGAGTTTGCGATCTCTTCAATTGTTTTCACACCTGCTTTATTAAGGTTTACAGCAGCTATTGGTCCAACACCTCTAACCCGTTCGAGCTCACTAGACATAAAAAACACTTTTATATGTATTATTCCACTTGAGAATGACAAATATTACTACTTGAATGAATTAAAAAGAAACTTAACCTGCACTAATTTTGAATTTATCTATTTTCTTAATAATAAATAATTGCAATACTAAAAGATAAAATTTGAGATGATAAAAAAAAGAAAAGATTTTAATAAAAATTATTTTTCTATTTGGCGTCCCACGCCATAGTACATCATATAGCCTCCTGCAAGGGCTAATAGCAAGCCTACTACGCCTATTATGGTTCGAAAGATGTCAATATTTAGAGTATTAGAAATAAAAATTCCATACATAAAGATTATCACTGAGCATAATCCGAATATAAAGAATTTCCACTTCTTTTTAATTAGCTCATCTTCAAATTTCTTATAAATCTGAAATGATAGATAAAGTGCTGGTAATACTCCAATAGTTTCGATTGCTGCGACATATAAGAAGAATGGGACGCTCCAAATAGGGCTCCAATTTTCGTTAAAAGTAACACCAAAACCAGGATAAAATAAAAATCCTATCATTGAAAACATAGCAATTCCGTACAAAATGAGAATAGTTAGTTGCTTCTTTGATGTAATTGCTTTTTCTGATTTTAAAAGAATTAAATTAAAAACTACAATAAATATTGAAGAATAGAAAATAAAAAAGTTAGTGAGAAAGTTTAGCATTAGCACAACAGGTTCGTCGGTAAGAGGAGCATAAAGAAAATTTATAATAAATCCAATAGCGGGAGATATATAAAATCCTGAAAAGATTACATTTAGTCGTTTTCTATCTCTTTTGAGAATTTTGAACGCCAAAAAAAGGAAAAAAAGGCACATAAATCCTTGGGCTACATATACAGTTATTATACGCGTTGTTGACATTAGATAAAGAGTCATTTTTTGATTTCACTTGAATTTTTTTTATTGTTTGAAATTTATTATTTTTTTAATTTTGATAACATATAATTGTATTTTTCCTATTTAATTGTAATTCAATCTGATATGTATCAAGGTGTAAAAAATTTAATTTGTAATTATTTTTGAATGTTATAAAAAAAAAAGATTTCAATATTACTATAATTGCTTCGCGACGCCATAATAAACAAAGTACAGACAAATAAGCACCGGTAATGATGCAAGAGACCATATTAACCTAAAAGTTGGGTCGGCTAATGTATTGGAGATTGAAGTACCATAATATAAAAAGAAATAAGCAAAAATACCAACTAAAAAATACTTCCATTTCTTTTTTAATTCCTTATACTCGAACTTAAGATATAGCTTTAAAGAAAAATAAGTTGTAGGAACAATAGCTATCGAGCTACAAATAATAAAACTATAAGTTAAGAAAGGCCAACTCCACTCGGGTTTCCAATCCGTACTTTGATTAATAATAATTCCGTTTGGTATAAACCATAAGCCAAGTAGAAGAACGCCAAAAGCAATTATCAATATTAATTGAATTTTGGGAGTTATAACCTTGTCCGATTTGTCAACTAGTAATACAAAAATGAGTAGGAAAATTAAAGAAAGGCACAACAGATAGTAAGTTAAAAAATGTAATATATGGACAACGTACTCTACTAAAATGAACGCGTAAATCACATTTATAATAACTGCAAAAGCCACAGATAAATAAAATCCACTTAATATAAGGTTAGGTCCTTTCGACTCTCTCTTTAAAATTCTATACGCTATAAACAGAAAAAATAAACCAGCTAACCCTTGAACTAGAAAAACTTGAATAAATCTTGCTATATCCATATATTGCGCTAAAAAAATCAAATATGTCCCATTTCTGTTAATTTATAATAGACAAGATTAATTTTTTTGTCTGATATTTATATTAGATTTTTTTGCTATTTAACTATTTATTTTAGAAGTATAGTTCTCTAAAAAAGGAATAATAAAAAGTTTAACAGAATTAGGTTCTTTTTATTTCTCTCGCCATTCCTGACCACATCTACCGCAACGATATTTCTTACCGTATACTCTGGGATAATCGTTGATAATATTTGTTTTGTCAGTTGACTCGTGAATCAAATTTTTATGTTCTTCACTGCAGGATGGACACTTTCTTCTACTTTCAGTTTTTTCAATTGTTAGTAAGTTATCTTCTCCCATAAAATTTCAACTCTAAAAAATAAACATTTTTATTTTGGTGTTAAATTTGTTAATAAATTTAAGAATAATAAGTTAACTTGTTTTTTATATCTAAAACTTACCCTTAGAATATTTGCTTCGTTAAGTAGTTGATTTAGATACTATCTTACACATATATAGAATTTCACTCTACTTAGAAAGAATTCTTCCGTAAGCCTTTGCTCGTTTAAATAGCTCTGGGTTTAAAAATTCTAATTTGAAATAGATATCGTTTAAAATTTTATCGAATACATCTTTAACATCTCTTTGTAGATTTTGAATTTTAAAACAATATAAAAGTTCGAGTTCTCTTGTTTTTTGGATTAAACTAAATTCATTTATTCTCCTTTCATTCGGCGTTTTTTTTTTTAAGATTAAAAAAGGGTCAATTCCTGCTAAAACAGATATGCCATCGAACATAAAGCGTTGAGAAAATTTGGTATATTTTTCAATATTAATGTTATTAATCGATTTATCATTGTAAATATTTGCTGCGATTATTATTGCGTCAAATCTCTTAATGGGGATTTTCTTACTAATTAAATCCTCAAAACTCTCTGCAAGAATGGCTTTTAATTTTATAGGAATATCATTAAATAGAAAGAAAAACTTCCAAATTAAGTTTTCTGAAGCAAATTTTAAAGCAATTTCCTTTAAATAATCTAAAAAAACCATTTTTTTAGATTCTTCCGTGCCAACAAGACCCAAATTGATGGAATAACTAAATTCTTTCAAAACTTTGCTTGCCAAAAAAAATAATTATGCTTCTTAATTTAATAATATAATAAAATAATGCAAATATAAAATATTGATTAAATAATCTTTTCAAAATGTTAATAATTTACGCGTTATTAATCGTAATGATTATTATCTGGAGTTTCTCATTTGTTCTAGTGGATATTGCGTTGCAATTTATTCCACCCATGTCTATTGCGTTAAATAGGTTTCTAATAGTATCACTGGTATTTATTATTGTTGATCTATATTTTTATATTAATCGAAAAAAACTGGTTGATAAATACAAAAAGATCAAGGAAAAAGAAAATCTTCGGTACACAAGAAAGGAATGGACGTATTTAATTATCGCAAGCTTTTGTGGTATTTTACTTTTCTTTGGTGCTCAATATTCTGCAATAGAATTAATTGGACCCTCTTTACCCGCATTTTTTGTGTGCCTTTTATCCCCAGTAGTAATAACAATTTTAGCTTTAATCTTTTTTAAAGAAAAGTTGACTAAGGTAAAAATCCTGGGTTTTGCTATTGCAACCGTAGGCGGTTTTTTATTAGTTACGGGAGGAGATTTTCGAACGCTTACTCCAACAACGCCTAACTTCCTAGGCTATTTATACGCTCTTATGACGCCAATAACATGGGCGTTTTATTCAATAATCACAAAAAGAATTATAAGAAATAAACCAAATTTCAAAACCCTAAAATACATCGCTTACTTTGGGACTATAGAGTTGTTCATTATCGTAATATTAAATAAGGAATTGCTCATTTTTATCCAGAATTTTTTTAATATTTATGTTTTCCTATCAGGAATATATTTGGGTATTGGCTGTTATATTATCGGGTATTTTATATGGCAGAAATCACAGAAGGAGCTTAAATCTTCGAAAGGAGCTTCCTTTTTGTATATAGAACCGTTTTTAACTCTACTATTTTCAATGCTTTTAAACAGAACTGAAACTGTCCTACTATGGAATATTGTCGGAGGAATTATTGTTCTTGTAGCTGTTATAGTAATAAATCGCAAGTAAAATAGATTATGAACTGAGATGACCAAAAAAATACTTTTTATTGGTGATAGCATTACTGAGGGTAAAATAGGAATCGGATATGTAGATATAATTCAACATTATTTCCCTGAATTTCAGTGTAAAAATCATGGACGCGGTGGAGATACCATATCTGGAATTTTTACGAGACTTTTAAAAATTTTGAAAACACATACTGAAAATTATGACATTATCGTAATTGAAGCTGGTCACAACGATCTTTTCTTACCTTACGTCAAAAAAAAGTGGAATTTCACAAGCATTAGAAAAGTAACTCCATTAAACAAGATAAAAGACTTTTATGATAATGGATTAAGAACGATAAGTTTGCATAGCAAAGCAAAGATAATAATAACTACCTTAAGTTGCTTAGGAGAAGACTTAAATTCTTCGATAAACCAAAAAAGAAGATTAGTTAACGATCAGATTAAGGAAGTTGGTTCTAAACATGGAGCATATGTAGCAGATGTAAGTCCATTTTTTGATAAGATATTAAGAAAAAGCACATCTGGTTATAATCTAATGGATCATCCTTTAAACTTATTTTTCGATTATTTTAGATCAAAAAGAATGAACTGGGTAGAAAAAATAAGCAGAAAAAGACAGCTAATGTTGACTATAGATGGTGGACACCTCAATAGCAAAGGCGCAATAATATATGCTATAGTAATATCACGAATTTTAGATATGCTTTAACCGTGAAAAAAATGAATTTGATGATGATTAAAGGAAAAAAGTTTGAGGATAAGAATAGAGAGATTACAGATTCCTTGAAGTAATAGATTTTAATTCATTAGAAAGTGTATCATCAATTGGTTTTAAAGAACTTTTCTCAGTGAGTTTAATCGCTTGCTCCTTTGCTCTTTTTCGTGCGGACTTAGAGCCATTCTCTTTCCAAGCGTCCCGAGACATGCGATCTATTACCGGACTAACTATAAAAAGCTCTTTTCTAAAAAGCTTCAAGGTAGTGGGATGTGAAAGTAATTCTTCTTTTTCATCGTAGTCCTTAAGGATGTCTGACGCAAAGGGGGTTCCGTAGTCCTCTACTCCTCTTAGAAGTCGTTTTACCATTCCGATAATTTCGTTATCGATTATTAATTTTTCTATGCTTTGTGTAGATTCGAAATCTAACATACCCGCTCCGGAAATCATGTTTACTCCTGCAAGTCCTGCTAAAAGAGCCCCCATGCCCCCTTCGAATCCTGCTTGTGCGTCCGGGACTTTGGAATCGCTTAAACCCATATACGCGTGAGTAGGTAGATTCAAAAAAGATCCCATTTCAATATCCCCCAAGTTAATCATCATTGTCTCAATTGCCCCCATTGGAGTTGTGCCTTGCTTCATATCTAATATTGCGGGTGATCCACCCCAAATCAAAGGAGCTCCCGTTTTTGCTAACTGTCCAATTACAACTCCTGCTAAACATTCTGCAGAGTGTTGAGTTATGCACCCTATCAAACTTATTGGGGCGCTAGCGCCTGCTAACGGCATAGACACAAACTCTGATGGGATCATACTCTTGGCGGCATCGATAAGGGATTGAGATGTTAAGTCAGACCACTTTAGCGGAGGACTAGGACAAGCATCGAAGATAGCTAAAGGTTTCCTTGCTAGATCATCCTCTGATAATCGACAACTTAACAATAATTCTTTCATTATTGGAAAACTTTCTTTTCGAAATGTTCCGGTTATAACTGGTTTATAGCAATTAGATAATGCAATATATAACCTATGCCAATCTTGTGCCTGGGTGGGGACATCTTGATAAACTATAGCAGTGCTTTGAGCCTCGATATACTTTAAATGCTCTACTACTTTTGAAAAACGTACGAAATCTTTTTCTAACGCGTTTCTAGTCGTTCCTGTATTTTCATCCAGAAATAATATCGCTGCTGAGCCTGGATCATAATGAACATTATCTTTCGCTAAAGTAATATGCTCTTTTCCCTCTCTATCAAATAGTTTAATCTCATTTGGAACCGTTTTGAGACATCTATCGACTAAATCAGAAGGAATGAAATATCGAGAGCCCTCGTGATTAACTCCCTCGTTGTTAAATAATTCTTTAGCATCATCATTTTCTAGAAATATTCCTAGATTTTCTAAAATATCTTTAGCCTCATTGAATATCTTTATTTTATGCTCTTCATCTAAGACATTAATTCTTGGTCTTAATATTCCCATCTTAACATACACACTCTCATATGGTTAATTCTCTAGTGAATCTATAAGTTTTCTTATTTCTTTTATAGTAGTTGGAGACGTACCACAGCACCCTCCCACGACTTTAACACCTACTTTAATAATTTCGCGAATATCGTTTACGAAATCCTTTATTGGTTGGTCGTAAACGGCTCTATTGTTTTGATCGACTCTTGGTTGACCCGCGTTAGGTTTTGCCGATATTGGTTTATCAGTAAGCTCTTTTAGTTCCTTTATCAATCCTATCATTTCATCGCTTCCTAACGTACAATTTGCTCCAATCACGTAAACGTTTAAATCCTCTTGTTTTCGCACGCACTTCTCTAAAGAATCGCCCATAATGGTAAAAAAACCTCTTTTTGTTTTTTTGTACGTCATTGAGCTTATAATGGGTTTTTTTGAAATCTCTCTTATCGCTTTTATCGCAGCTTCCATTTCTTCAATATCTGAAATAGTCTCGATATGCCAGAGATCTACTCCTTTTTCTAAAAAGTTTACCTGTTTTACATAGCTGGAAACCCATTGTTCGGCGGTTGCTTTTCCTACTGGATGTTTAAATACACCAGACGGGCCAATATCGCCTACAATTAATCGATTGGGGGGGCAAGCTCTTTTTATATTTTTTAAGGCGTTCTCATTTAACTCTTTAATTTGGCTCTCAATTTTATAGCCTTGCAAATTTAGAAAGCTGGATCCAAAAGTACTTGTTTGGCACATATCTGCGCCTGCGTCGTAATAAGATTTATGTATCTCAAAAATTATGTCCGGTCGATCGACATTAAGGGTATCAGGAAGCTTTCCTGGCGTGATTCCACGTTTGAATATCTCTGACCCCATTCCTCCGTCAAATAATATGATTTTCGAATCGTTTTTTAACCAATCGTGGAATAACATAGCAATTTACCTCAAATAAGTTTCTTTAAATTTTTAAAAGGTTTTTAACTAGATTAACAGCCTCTACGGCGCTACCAGCAAATCCATCTGCTTTGCACTCAGATACCCATGCGTTAGAAACTGGAGCACCCCCAAATATCACTTTGAATTTGTCTCGGATGCCTTTAGATTCAAGAATTTCTATAATCTTTTTTTGACCGATCATAGTTGTAGTCAATAGAGCTGAAACTCCAATGACATCTGCATTCTTTTCAACAGCAACTTCGATAATTTTTTCAGCTGGAATGTCAGCACCTAGATCAAAAACTTCAAAACCATTGGCACTCAACATTGTAGCGACAATTGTTTTTCCTATTGAGTGAATGTCTCCTTCTATTGTTGCAATTACTACTTTTCCATTCGAGATGCTATCTCTCTCTGTTCCTATGTGTGGAAAAAGAAGCTGCATAGACTCTTGCATAATAGTCCCTCCAAGCATTAGTTCTGGTAGAAAAAACTCTCCTTCGTCCCATAAATCCCCTATTTTACGGATCCCCGCGCCAAATCCTTTCTCTATTACTTCAAGAAGATTCATCTTTTCTTGAATTGCTTTATTGGCCAATTCAATAGTTTTTTCTTTGTCAAGACTTACGATTGCTTCAGATATTTCTTCATAAAATTTATCATTAGACACAGAAATCTCATCTTAAAACTTAATTAGTTATAATTGTAAAAATATCATGATTAATTAATTAAAATATCGAAAAATTATTTGTGTGAAACGAGTATTCATTCAAAAAACGGATAGAAATTCCTATAAATAATAATAAGAAAAATACATTTTGAGCATAAAGGGAATAAGTATGCTAAATTATTATTCCATTATTATTAGGTTTTTTAATAAATAAAAATATAAATTCTTACACTATATAAATTTTAAAACTTAATTATCAAATAATTTGATATTGTAAAGGTGTGCTATATTGTCAAGAAGATATTACGCAAAAGGCAAGAAAACTTATGCTAAAGACCAGAGTTTTACACAGGACAATGTCGGAGAAGAGAAAGAGCGTTTTCTCATCAGCATTGATTTAATGAGCTTAAAAACTTTAAAAGATTACGACATAATGGGGTGGCGCGGCGAATTCTATTTCAAAGTGGATGGCCCTAAGCTCTTTAAGGCTAGATTCCCAAATAAGGGAACAATGAAGCTTCAAAGAAATCAAAACTTTACATCTAAAGCGGATATGAATGTGTGGAGTCAGTTCAAAACAGTTAAAGCAGGAAGAGACGCTATAGAAAGGATTAAAGTAATATTGAGAGAGAAAGACCATTTAAAGAAGGACTCCACAATCGCAGAAGAAGAATACGAAATAATTCTTCCTTCTAAAACCCGGTATGTTATTTTACAGGACGATAAAGAACGGACTAAAGCAAAGCTACGAATTCAAGCTTCAAGAACAAGATATTAAACAAAAATTATTTTTTTATTCTATTTTTCCTTTTAGCATATATTTAAAACGACTTTTTAGAAGAAGAACCAAAAGCAATCAAGATTTTAATAAACAACTTTCATTTTTATTTTTGATTTTCTAATTTTTAATAGTTAAGTTAAGGAAAAAATAAAAAAAAAATATTAAGTTAATTGAATTGTACGAAGCTATAGTTTTTTTTCTTGCGATCTATATATAGCAAATGCTCCAATAACAAACGCAATAGCTACTCCAATCTGAACAAAACCCCAAAGTGTACCTCCGAATATATCATCTAAAGCTAAAGATATAACTAAAATCGCTATCTCGAAAACGGCAAGGTAGTTTAGAATTGCTAAAAATTTATTTTCTATTGCTGCCGATTTTGTATTTAGCGTGTTCCTCTGTCTATTAAGCGTTTTCCTGACTCTGCCGATTACATCGTCAGTTTGCTTCGAAAATTTAAAACCATCTAATTTATCTATCATTTCGTTAAACATACTTGTTTTGAAAGTGCTAGTAAATAATAAGCGAGTTATTTTGGAGATTATTATGTCTTTATTTAATTCAAGAATTATTCTATTGAGTTCTGTTTCCAGTTTTTCTAATCTATCGATGGTGTCCATCAAAGTTAAGCTTTCTTCTCTAGCCCTGGTTTCTGAGATGACTTGATCGAATTTATCTGCTACAATTAGTATGTTTTCCATATGCATGAGGATTAAAAATCTTTGAACGTTGCCAACTTCTGGACCAAAGAGTGTATCGATAAGTAAGTTTTTCATAGAATTGGGATCCATAAGACCTGGTCCCGGGATTATTACGTTTCCTGCGTGAGTAATCATCACGAATTCGTCTAAATATGGAGATAAGTTTTTAAGGTTAATTTGATCTCGATA
>JAHQWH010000022.1 GCA_029856105.1 Promethearchaeia archaeon
GAGGTGTGAAGCGTTTTAGTAATTCTATTAAGACGTGGGCGTTTTTAACAAAATTAATATTTGAACTATTAAACAACGGAAAATTCATCCCTATTTTAGAACCAATTACAAGAGAAAGATATAATGGCCAATGGCGCTTATTACTAAAGTCTCAAAAGGATAAAAATCGTTTTAAAACGATCTTAAATAATAGTTCTTGGCCTGCTTTTTGTCTTCCTATAAATTTCATTCGAGTAAATGGATTAATTAAATCAGATGGTCTTTGGCACCCATCCTATGTTTTTTCTATCTTTATGGATAATATAGGGGATTATTTAATACGTTCTACACTCAATAAAAGTAATTTTCAAACTTTTAAAGAGTTTTATAGTTCAGAAATTAAAAAGGAAACAGATCCAGACTTTAAGTTGGGTTGGGATTACAAATTCCTTAAAGCTCTCGTCAGAAAAGATCCTAGTTTTAAAGTAGAAGAATTTTATGAAACTATTTTGCCAACTTTAACAAATAATTGGGCTCAATCTGCTCAAGGATTTACGCTAAAGCACGGTTTTACATTCAATTTAGAATTGAAATACCCTAAAAAACCAGAAGATGATTGGCCATTATCATTTTACCTTTCTTTACAAGACGGTGCAAATTCCATTCCTTTAAATGAACTCTGGGAAGGTGGTAGCCTTAAAAAAAAAGAATTTCAAAAATTTTTTGAAAACGATGGACAATTTTTAGAAATAATTTTAAGAGCTTTGGGTGCGGCATCAAAGATATTCCCACCAATTAAAAGAGCTCTATTAGAAACCATAAAAGGCGAGATTAAGCTTACATCCAGAGAAGTAATGGATTTTTTAAGATATCCAAAAGATTTATTGATTCAAAGTGGATTTAATATAATTCTTCCCGATGTATTTAGGAGGGGTGGAAAACAACGTTTATCAGCAAAGCTAATTATTAGTTCAAAAAATGAAAAAAAGGCAAGAAAAGGGTCATACTCGGTTTTACCATCAATGTTTGACATTAATTCAATGCTAGAATCTAAATGGGAGGTTTCTCTTGAAGGAAAAAAGATTTCGGATGAGAAATTCAATAGCCTGATTAACTCCAACGCTCCATTAATTAACTTAAGTGGAAAATGGATCTTAGTTGATCAGCAGAATATTGAAGATTTAAAGAGCATTAAGGATTCTGAAATGAAAAGTTACACGGATGCTCTAAAACTTGGATTAACGGGAAAGATTCAACTGCAAGAAAACGGTATTAAGTATGATGTAATTGTCGAAGGAGAACTAAGTGAGATTATTGAAAAATTACAATCAGTAGAATCATTTGAGGAAATTCCTTGTCCTTCATCGTTTAACGGAAAACTACGTAATTATCAGCAGGATGGGCTGACATGGATGGCAAACATGGCAAGATTCAATTTTGGATTGTGTTTAGCTGACGATATGGGGCTTGGAAAGACTATCCAAGTCATTGCGTTTTTAAGTTATCTTAAAACTCAATTTCCTAATAATCTGGGAAGTGTTTTAATTATATGCCCTACCTCAATATTATTTAATTGGCACCGTGAGTTAAACAAATTTGCGCCGGATTTAGATGTAGTACTTCACCATGGAGCCAAGCGAATTACAGAAGCGTCTGGAATTCCTGAATTTTTAAAACCGCATCGAATTTTTCTTACCTCTTATGGAACTATTAGAAACGATATTGACTTTTTAGAAACAATTGATTTTAACGGAATCATCGTTGACGAGAGTCAAAACATGAAAAATTACGCTTCGAAACAAACTAAAGCAATAAATAAGCTAAAAAGTCAATTTAAAATTTGTTTGAGCGGTACTCCAATAGAAAATCGTTTAGTTGAGCTTTGGTCGCTTTTTAATTTCTTAAATCCCGGTTTGTTAGGAAGTAGGGTGGAATTTCAAAGGAAATACATCTTGCCAATAGAACGATTTCAAAATCAAGAAATAATTAATAATTTGAAGTTAATTATTGCTCCCTTTATCATGCGCCGAGTCAAATCTGATAAATCCATTATAAATGATTTACCTGAAAAAAATGAAATGAAAATATTTATCGAATTGACTGAGGAGCAAGTTAATCTCTACCAAGAACTTGTAGAAAATACATTGAAAGAGATCGAAACTTTGTCAACAGATAAGAGAAAGAAGAAAGGGTTAATATTGGCCTTATTAGTAAAATTAAAGCAGATCTGTAATCACCCTTCTCAATATCTTAAAATCGATATATCATCGATAGATCTAAATGTTAAAATGGAGGAACTTGTCTCCCAATCACAAAAATTAGAGAGATTATTAGAAATGACTGATGAAGTCATCTCAAATGGAGAGAAAGTTTTAATCTTCACTCAGTTCACGCAAATGGGAAATATCTTACAAAGAATTCTTGAACACAAGTATAAATTCAAGATTCTTTACTTTCATGGGGGCGTGCAAGAAAAGAAAAGAAAAGAAATTGTTGACGAATTTCAATCAGAAAATATTGAAAGCCCTCCAATATTAATTCTGTCTCTAAAAGCGGGTGGAACAGGCCTGAACTTAACACAAGGTACAACAGTCGTCCATTTCGATAGGTGGTGGAATCCCGCAGTTGAGGACCAGGCAACGGATAGGGCTTATCGAATTGGTCAAAAATCAGTAGTAAATGTTTATAAATTCATTTCTAAAGGAACTATTGAAGAAAAAATCGATTATTTATTGGAAGAAAAGCGAGATCTAGCAGATAAAATCGTTACATCTACAGGAGAGTCCTGGGTATCAAATTTAGATGATGAAAAATTAAAAAAATTGTTGTTATTAAGTAATTAAAAAATAAAAGTGATAAATATAGACAATAGAAGAAAAGAATTCATGGAGAATCGTCGTAGTAGGCGTAAAGGGCCTGATAAACCCCAAAGAAAGAGCGAATACGAGAAAGAACGCACTCGTGAAGAAGTTGAACAAATTAAAAAAAATCTCGTAAATTTTGCCAAAACTTCTTGGGGTAAGCAGTGGATTCAATCAAATTTAGAAATAGGACGGCCATTCAGAATGCAAAGGGGAATTGAATATGTTAAAGATGAAAGACGAATCGAGAATCTTTCTATCAATACAGGTCAAATTTTCGCTACCGTACAAGGTACTGCTCCAACACCATATAGGGTGAAAATAAATTTTGAACCTATCCTCGAAGAAGGATGGAAAATCATACTTAAAGAACTAGCAAAAAAAACCATCAATCTAATAGAATTATTAGAGGGTTTCTTACCGGAAGATATAATTACTATTTTTGATGAGAATGGATATTCGCTATTTCTAAATGCTTCGAAAGGCTTAAATGCAACTTGTTCCTGTCCCGATACGGCAATTCCATGCAAACACATTGCTGCTGTAATTTTATATATCTCCCGCGTTTTAGATTATAATCCATTTTTACTATTAGAATTACGAGGAAAATCTAAAAGTGAAGTTCTCAACGAATTAAGTTTAGGGCAAGAAATAAAAAGTAAAGATGAATCAGAAAAAGTTTCTACAACAAGTAATATTGAGTTTAAATTTAACGTTCCAAAAATCTCTATTGTAGAATTATCAAGCGAACAAAAAAAATCAGACACAGGCATTGATGATTATTATATTGGGTTTACATTTAGAAAGCCTGGAAAAATCATAGATACTTTAGAGAATTTAGGAATCCCCCAAAATATTGAAAATAAAGCTTTTGAAATTGTATTAAGAGCAATTTATCGTAAAATTACATCAAAAATACATGACATATCTTTAGAACTAAGTTAATGAAAAGAATTTGGTAAAAAAAAGTGATTTGGTTCTATTCCTAATATTTTACAGTCTTTTTGCGTAAAGCATGTATACACCCATAAGGGAAAATCGACTATCCTTTTCTTTTTTTACAAGAAATCCTTTATCTTCTAGCAATTTGGCTAATTTGTTTAGAAGGTCATTTCCCCCTTCAATATGTTCATGAACTTCCATAGAAATTTGTTGGATTTTATCCCAATCAGATTGATTAATTCCTGCAAGTACTTGGAATTCATAGTTCTCGGCATCTATTTTCATTAAATTTATGGTTGCAATATTATTTTCTTGAATTATATCTGAAATCGTTCGTAATTTGCATGATACTAATTCTGCTTTATACAGGCGTTTCAATCCCCATCTGATAACACTTTTTCGCATAAATTTTGGCACTAATTTTGCAATTGGTATCTCTTTAGCAATGGTTTCCTTGTAATTACGAAGAAATTGATTAACTTTCAGATCCCAATCAAATTCTATAATGGCAGAATCAGCACTTACTTTCGGATAATAATGAATTTTCGATATCTCCCCTCTTTCAGCTAATCCAATGTTATAATTTTTCACTTCGGCTTGTAAATTCTTGAGGTTTTCCTCTAACACATCAAATATTATGGGCACGGGCTCAAAAGTATAAATATGTAACTTTTTTGCTTTCGTTGCTATATAACGAGAAAATAAACCGATATTTGCCCCTATATCAAAAATTATATCTTTATCTTCTACTCGAATATCATGTTGAAGATACTCATTTTTAACATAGATCTCATCATAGACATCAAGTGCGGTTAATTTGTCTATGTAAGAAATAATTTCTCCATTTGGTAATGTAAGTGTTCTCATGAATTCAATTATTCTTCAAATTCTATATACTTAGATACATTAAGAAAATGTGCTTTATTAATAAATTTTAAATTAATTTTCTAACTATTGGTCTTATGTCTAATGCTGAAAACTGGTATGAAGTTATAGAGCATAAAAATTACTTATTTGTTATCCGGGAAAAGCTTGATGAAGTGGATCCTCGTTTTCTTACCATCTATACTAATATGTACCTGATTCTTGGTTCTCAAAAAGCTTTGTTGATTGATACTGGGTGCGGACTCTTTCCTCTAAAACCTATTATAGATAAGTTAGTTGAAAATAGGGAACTTTTAGTGTTCAATACACATTCACATTTCGACCATAGAGGTGCAAATGATGAATTCGATATAATATATATTCACGAAAGCGAAGCTAAAAACGCTTCTATGCCGTTTGATATATCTATTCTTAAAGACTCTCCTAAAGATGTTGTAAATATTTATAATGATAAAAATTCATTCATATACCCTCCTCCAAAAGAGGTAAAATCGTTAAAAGAGGGAGATGAATTCGATTTAGGTGGTATTGCATTAGAAGTTATTCATACGCCAGGACATTCTATTGGATCAGTCTCTCTTTTAACGAATAAAGGCGAGTTGTTTACTGGAGATACGGCTCACTATGGTTCGATGTACTTGCCAAAAAGAAAGCAATTTCCTATCATTTTAAGTAGCATCTCAAAATTAAAAGATTTATTTGATGCAAATAAAGTTCAGGAGATATATCCTTCTCACGAGAGATATCCCGTAGGGAGAGAGTTACTCGATGAACTTTACTCTGGAATTAGTAATATTGAAAAGAACTGGGATACTAAGCAAAAAAATAGATTTCTACACGCTTGGATTCTCGAGGACAGCAATTTTAAATACGTAATATAATAATTATAGATAGAAGTTGTTGATAATATTGGGAAAGGTCGAAAAAATATCTTTAAATGGTGAGTGGACACTATCGGATAAAGAGGGATTAATTAATATTCCTGCAGAGGTTCCAGGATCGGTATTTGAAGCTTTAATTAAAGGTAATGTGATTGACGACCCATTTTATGGATTAAGAGAACATGAAATCTCATGGGTTTACGAATCAGAATGGATGTATGAAACAAGGTTTGATCTAGAACCAAGTTTTTTAGAGCATGAAAATATTTTACTCTGTTGTCACGGGCTGGATACTATATCAGATGTTATTTTAAACGAAGAGCATCTTGGTTTTACTAATAATATGTTTATTAGATACGATTTCAATGTAAAACCAAAATTAAAAAGTAAAAATAATAGATTACAGATTAAATTCAAAAGTCCAACTGTAAAAGCAAGAGAGGAGAAAGAAAATAACGGTATAAATTTAAATACTGGTTCCGCTGCTATTCCGGGAGTGCCGTATTTACGTAAGGCTCAATATTCCTTTGGCTGGGATTGGGGGCCTAAATTGCCAGACATCGGGATATGGCAACCTGTTGAATTAATAGGATTTGATAATCTAAGAATTGATTCCGCATACATTACTCAAAAATTACAGTATAATAAAGATTTCAATAACATAACCGATTTGGAAGAAATTTCTGATATCGGTGTGATGTCGGCAGATTTATCAATAAAAATTAATTTATCATCCAATTTACAAACTAGTGATCTCAAACAATACACTATGAGGGTTGACTTGAAGGCTCCTGATGGTACTAATATTACTAAAGATAAGCCTCTCCATTCTTTAAACCCAACAATTGAACTTAAACTCGAATATCCTTATCTTTGGTGGACGCACGATCTTGGTACTCCCAATCTTTACGATCTTACGGTGTCTATTCGTAATAAATTCACAATAGATACCTTCAAACAAAAGATCGGCATAAGAGATATTCAATTAATTCAGGAATCTGATAAATGGGGGGAAACTTTTTTTTTCCTATTAAATGGTGTTCCTATTTTTGCTAAGGGAGCAAATTGGATTCCAATAGATAGTTTTATTCCGAGAGGGAAAAGAAGCGGTTTGTACGAATCAAACTTAATTAACGCTAAAGAAGCAAACATGAATATGATTCGAGTTTGGGGGGGAGGTATTTATGAAGATGATCAATTTTACGAATTATGTGATGAGTTAGGTATATTAGTTTGGCAAGATTTTCCATTTGCTTGCGCTGTTTATCCCCACAATGAAGAATTTATTGATAATTTTAAGAAAGAGGCTATTCAAAACATAATGAGATTGAGAAATCATCCCAGTTTAGCTTTATGGTGCGGAAATAACGAAGTTGAGTGGTTATGGAAGTGGCAATTAAATACTTCTGAGATTACTGATGATCATTTGAAAAATGACTTTAAATTAGGATACATAAGAATTTTTGAGAAGTTATTGCCAAATCTAATAGAGGAATACGATCCAAGCCACCCATATTGGCCAAGTTCTCCTTCAAACGGCTATGTAGGTGAAAATCTCGGCATACAAAACTCCAACTTACCAAATATAGGCGACTCGCACTTTTGGGATGTTTGGCATAGAAATAAGCCTTTTCGAGCATATAGAAAATTCGATTCACGTTTTATGTCTGAATTTGGTTATGAATCCTTTCCTTCAATAAAAACTATTGAAGCTTTTTGCCCCACTGAACAATTTGATTTCTTTTCGCCTATTATGGAAAACCATCAGAAAAACTCCGCAGGAAACAAAAAAATTTTCAACTATATGAAAAAACGATTCTCAATTCCTAAAAGGTTTGAAGACCAAGTAGTTTTATCGCAAATCACGCAAGCAGAGGCGATAGAATATGGTGTCGAACACTGGCGTCGTAATCGAAACGATTACCACTGTATGGGCTCGCTTTATTGGCAATTAAACGATTGTTGGCCAGTGGCAAGCTGGTCATCTCTGGATTATCACGGTCGTTGGAAAGCATTGCACTACTACGCAAAAAGATTCTACAACCCAATCTTTGCTAGTGTAAAAGAAGACAACAATTCCATCGAGTTTTGGATTACAAACGATTGTAGAACTTCCCAAAAATTCTTGTATGAATGGAAAATCCTTGAATCAAATGGAAATATTTTAAAAAAAGGCTCATATAAATCATATATTCGTCCTTGTTCTTCAAAAAGACTTGGAATAATTGACACTACTGATATTCATCAAACTAAGGATGATTTACAAAATCACATTGTCTTTTTTAAATTAATTTACTATAATCTTGATGGCGAACAATTATTTCACGGATTTAGACTATTTACAGCTCCAAAAAAATTTCCATTAAAAGATCCTTTTATTTCTTGGGAACTTAATGAAGACTTTTGCGGTGAATCAAATAAAAAGGGATACGAAGTTAAGTTAACGAGCAAAGATATTGCATTATATGTACATCTAGATTCTGATAAATTTGATTTTGTGACTTCTGACAATTTCTTTTCCATGGAACCAAATGAAACTAGAATTATTTCGTTAAAAAATTTAGAATTAATATACTCCTCTAAACCAGTTGATTTTAAAGTTAAAAAAGAAGATTTTGTGGTTAAATCTTTGCATGACTTATTGGAAAATTCATAAGCTTTTTACTTTCTAATTAAAAACCTAAATCTAATAAAAGATCTTCTGGTTCTTCTTTTAATGTTCCTTGAGCAGAATGAGGGTTGCCTCCACCCTTTCCACCATATCTTTTCAGTAAAGTTTCTAGAACCTCGTTAGCTTTAACTTTTTCGTTATTTGAAAGAACTAGTATTTTGTTATTTTCCTGTTTTATAATTAGTAGATAATCTACTGGAAATTCTTTGAATTGTTTTTGAATGACTCTATATTCCAAACTTAATTCTAAAAATCCTACTTTAACATTTTTTATCATTGTAACGGGATGTAGTGAAACAAATTCTAATGCAATTTTAGCTAGATTGATGTAATTTTGTTGAAGAGTAGATTTTTTATCTAATTGATTCTGAAAATTTTGTAATATTTCTGAAGCGGGGAGATTTAACAGTCGAGCGTAGCGTAATATATCGATATTGTCAGCTGAAAACTGATTTATTGCGTTTGATCCGACTTTAAACTTGATATTCCTCCCTTTATTAAATTCATAAACGAAAATTGGTCCAATCTCGGTGGAGTTTTGTACATGAGTCCCACCACAGCAGATTAAATCGTAATTTTTAAGTTCTACTAACCTAATTTCACCTTGTTTTGGAATCTTTCCCCGAATATTTTCGGTAAAATTTTTAATTTCTTCACTTTGAATAAGACTCGTGCGAAATTCGTGATTTTCAATGGTGCAAACCCTATTAAATTCTTCTAATACTTCCTTAAATTGATTATCGTTGATATCTTTGGTAATTTGAAGTGAAACATCTTCAAACGATATATTTGCGTGAGCTGTATCGATATTAAATTTGTTTTTAATAAGAGCTGATAATATGTGTTGGGCCGAATGTGCTCTCATCACGCCGTATCTATAATTCCAGTCGATTTTTCCAGTGACAATATCCCCTATTTTGATTTTACTCTCAACATTAGAGGAAATATGATGTATGATATCATTTCCCTCTTTAGAGACCGTTTCAACTTTTAGGATCGCCCCTTCTTTATCTAACACTCCTTTATCGCTTACCTGTCCACCACCTTGAGGATAAAAAAGAGTTCTGTCTAAAATTACTCCTTCTTCTTTCACACCAATAACTTTTGCTTTAAACGATGTTTTGTATGGTGTTTTCCAATATAATTTTTCAGTCAGTTTTTTTCACTTCGTGAAACGTTTCTTTTACGATCGATTCGATATATCTCTATATTATCTAAATGCATATTGACATATTATTTAACAAGAATTTCAATGAATTATTGCGATCTAAAAATTGTTAATTTGAATTATTAAATGAG
>JAHQWH010000023.1 GCA_029856105.1 Promethearchaeia archaeon
TGGTTAATCCTGCTAAAGTAAACAGAATAATAGGTTGAAAAAGCTCAATATAAAATATAAACTGTAATATAAAAAGCGTAAAGGGAATAGGGATTAAATACCACATTATAAATCGATAATTCCCTAATGAAAAATTAATTAAAAATAAATTTATAGTAATAAATACTGCGGCAACCATAAAAAGTGAATCAGGTAACAGCAAAAATACAATTGAAGACGCGGAAGATGAAATTCCAAAAGAAAGAATACTTAATGGAATAATTTTTTTCGATGGAAAGAATAATTTATAGTAATTAAACACGAAGTACGACCCACCGAAGATTGATATCGCTAAAAATAATGGAAATAATCCAAAATCTGGAATTAAGCTAAAAGTAAAGTATGTTAGCGAAGAGAAATTGACTATTAAAATTGTAGAAATTAAACGGTTAAAGATTGTGTGTTTTAATTTTAGAAATCTTGACGAAAATAAACTAAAGGACATAATTATTAACGCTATATTTGTAGAAATATATGGATGCGAGGTTACCAAAAATAAAAGATGAAATATTAATAAGAAAATCCCCGATAATGCAATAAAGTAAGCCAGTATTAATATAACATTCTTCTGAGCTTTTAAATTAGGGAAAAAAGAGAGAGTAATAAAAAGCAGTCCACATACTATTGTAATTATTGGGTAATTTATCTCAATTAGAAATCCTACTGCTTCAAATAGAGAAAATAGAAAAATTAGCAGGATTATTGAGAATATTATCCATAAGATAGATACAATATTCCACGATCTTAACCTTACTAAAATTGGCATAAGTATAATAACTGAGATTCCAATAAATGATAAATAGCTCAAACCAGGGTTTCCGAAAAAGGCATTTTGGCTAAACCAATAGATTAAAAATAAACATAAGCCCCATGAAATAAATAAAACACTAGTGAAATGTTTCTTAATCCATGTATACCAAAACGGTAAGGATAGAAGAACGCATAGAATCAAAGCTAAAAGATTTGAACCGTATAAATTTACACCAAATAAATTTAAAGCGTTTGTGAATGCATTTATACCTGTAAATGCTTCGCTTATCAATGCATAATTTACAATAGGAAAGATTATCCACGATCTATAACCAATTTTCCATATAGCCCAAGACAATTTCCACTGATAAATTGCTATTGAAAGATAAAAAAGAACAACTCCTACATTAATACTTATAATTAATATAATTAGATCGAATAACGGAAGTGAATATACTGAAATCAAGAAGAAATATAGAAATATGGGAAAAGAAATTATATTTGAGGCTAAAACAATATAAAAAGATCTCTTTCGAAACAATCTTGGGGAATCGTTGTAAAGAAATACAAACGCAAATCCAGACACGCTTAAAGTTAATGTAAAACTTAGTATCGAATTATAGGATGTAAATATAATATCCTTAAAAAAGAATGAAAAGGATAGAAAACTAATGAAATCAAAAATCGCAAGAAGGACACAAGGTTTAATAAACCACTTATATCGCTTCTCCTCTTTCCGATAATAGAAAATACCCATTAAGCACAAGAAAATGAATAATGAGGAAGTCGTGTTATATATTAGATATATATAGGGTGATAATAAAATAAACGAAAGTAATGATATTAAAAAATAAAGTATGAATTTTTCACTGTTGTTTTCTCTATTTAAATTCAAGATAATTGATGTAAAAAATACAGATATTAAAGATATTAAGTAAATAGTAGATAACATACTAATCGACAATGCTTCAAGGGAAGGTAGAAGTGCATATGAAACCAAGAACCCTGTTACTTCAATAAATGTTATAATACTTAGTATTAAATAGAAAAATAACCGGAAATAGGAATTTCTGTTTCTTAGTAATAAAAATATCATAAAGGGTAAAAAGAAAGCTAACGAGAGAGGGAATAAGTAGGAAATCAGTAAAACTAACGAAATTCCAAATAGTTTATAGATATGAAACCCAGATTCTCTTTCTGTAAAAATATTATAGCGTAGAAGATAATAATTTGAAAATAGAAATACTTTCCCGAAAACAAGAATTATAAGCATCTCTTGATTAAAATACGGGACTAAAATTATTGAAGAGATGTTCCAAATAACTTCAAGAGAAAGACAAATAATAGATAAGAAAAACAGGCCCCCTATGCTTTTTCTTATTGCTAATTGAGTATTTTCTAAGAGTAAAAATTTTCTTTCTAAATAATAATGAGAAATGGGACTTAAAACGGTGAAGACAAGAATTAATAGTACTATTTTATTGAAAAACGATAATTGAATAGGATATAAGGCTAAAGTAAATAATATAATAGATTTTAGAATTATCCATATTATCAATTCAGAAGTAACTTTAGCTCTTTCGAAGTCGATCTTTACTAGTTTATCACTTATATTAAGAGCGAGTAATAATATTAGTAAAAATATGGCAATGTCAAGGGTAAAACCTAATAATTGAAGATCCATATCAACAAAAAATTGGTTATAATTAAACACTTGGACGATTGACATAAATAAAAGAGATAGTGAAATGTTTACGCCGAAAATTATAATATTTTTATTAAATTCATAAATTTTGTAAATCTTGTAATAATCTAACTTACTTGTTTCGTCTTCAAAGACTGATTGCTTTAAATCTTCTAAAAGAACTAAATTGTATGTGTTAAGTATAAAAAATAACAAAAGCGCGCCGGAAAAAATAACATTTCTTAACCAATTAATTGTTACGATTAATTTTAGATTGAAAAAGGTTAAAGAAATTAGAATACTAATGAATAACCAAGTAATTGGTTGAATAATTTTAATAATATTAATCATTCCTTCTTTCAATTCGATATAGGATGAAATCTGATCAAAAAATTTCAAAGAAATAAAAAATAATATTACGGAAAATAAAGTAATTAAGATAGGATCAGTGGGCATCCCTAACCTAAGGTTTTCTAACCCGATCATGGAAGGTATAAAAATTATAATGCTCCAAAATAGGATACTATTCAGAATTATTATCTTTTTAATCAATATGGTATTAAAACACTCTTTTTTATAAGAAAAGATAAGAGGAATAAATAAGAAACTTAAAGCAGAGAGCAATGGAAAAATTATTGAATAGGATGTTTCTATAAGCAAGACATATGGATAGTAGAACATGGTGGTAGCTGTAACGATAAATCCAACGATGATTTGTAATTTAACCATTAGTTCTCTTCTTTTTTCTCTAATTTTGAGTTGCCTTGAAAAATTACGAATGAAAACTAAAATTCCATAAAAAATGTATAATGTAAAATTAACGACATTAAATGCATTGAAATCGTATCCTGACAATACTAACTGCAAGCTAAATACCGTTGGGATAAGGAGGAGTGACGCGCATAATACAACGCTGTTTAACTTAATTAAGCGTTTTATAAAGGTTTGATGAGTTGTTTTAGTTATTATATATCTAAGAGGTAAATAAAATGAAATACTGGAAATTAAAAAAGGAAAAACCAGTACGAGATAAGAACCAAAAAAATAAATAAATGAATAATAAAAAATTAAAACGGATGTAAATATTAAAGAAAGCTCGTTTATTACAACTCTGTTCGATTCTGAGATTAATTTTTTCTTTAAAATTATGTTATTTAGAAAGGCTATTCCTACAAATGACGCATATACTGAAATAATAATGTCATCATTTGAGTTTAGTGTTAGATATGATGAAAACAAATTAAAAAATACAGAAAATAATAGGAAAAATAGCTCTATAAAAATAAAATAAGAATTAATACGAGTAAACTTAATTATTGAACTTTCGCTTATTTTTTCGATTTTCTGCCCAAATTTCAATAGATAATACGAAGAGATTGAGAAAAATAATAAAATGGAAATTACAATTGTCAGATTACTTACAATAAATGTAAAAGTAAATATAATCGAAAGATCAATAGTCAGCATTAATCCCCAACACGAGTAGTAACTGTAAGAAAGAGTTGTTCTTGATGAAAAAACGCCAATCAAATAATTTATAAAAGTAAATATCAAAAAAATACCTGGAAATAAGATTGTTGACAAAATCAAACCGTTAATAAATAAAAGTAGGTCTAACGAGAAATAATTTCTAAGATTAATTACGATGTATGATGTTAATTCTATTAATAAAACTAATATCATTATGCATCTATTAAAATTATTCCATGGATGTTTTCGAAAGTGTCTCACATAGAGGTAATAAAAAGAGATTAAAGTTAGTGATAGAATCGTTAAAATATGTAGTAAAATTTCTGAAAACATTATTAGAATAGGATCTGTTGTAAAATCAATGTAAATAAAAGAAAAAATATCGAAAAAAGAGTAAATTATCACAATAAAACTAGAAACAGCTAAAACATGTTGAGCAATTAAAACATTCTCTTTAACGAAATAATCTCTTGTCGCAAAAATCTCTAAGATTAAGTATAATCCTATAATCAATATTATAAATTGAATATTGGGTGGCAAAGGCACAAACCAAAAAACGATTGTCGCAAAAATCCCAGTAGAGTTAATTAAAAAAATGTATTTACTATATTTTTTTGGGCAAAAGTTTGCTTTCTGCTCGTAATACGAGATGACGATTAGAAATAGTAGAGAGAATAGGATAAGTATCGGAAAATCTACGAGAAACGAGAATAAAATAAGAATCCCTAAAATTAAAATTGACAAAATTAGATTTAACTTCTGGTATTTACCGAATTCTTCAGGCAAACTATCCTCCACTTTATCAGATTTCATTCTTGGGTAACCTCATAAGTAATTTTTTGTAATAAAAAGCGAGATATACTCTAATTTTCAAATAAATTAGAAAGAACATCAAGGATAAAAAGAAAGCATTTATTAATTCAATAAGCGTGTGTTGTATCTCATAATTTATACTATAAACTCCAATTATATCAAAAGGTATTTGGATTAACAGAACGAAAATTAAGCTGAGAATTGAAACTGAGTATTTTTTATGAAAGATAATCAATTCTTTTAAAAATAATCTATTCTCTTTGACTGAATCATTAATTATTTTGCGTATTTTTTTAGTAGATACTAATGTGATGAAATAAAAAGAAATATTTGTTATAAGTGCGAATAACCATGAAACCTTTGTATTAAATAGGAAAGAGAGAAATAAAATATGAATAATAAAATTTAAGATTACGACAATGTTGTAAAACTGTTTGGATGCTAAAGAAAAACTAATTGAGTGCTTGAATTCGCCTATAGAGGCGTTAAAGAAGTCTATAGGTTTGAAATAATAATAATAAAAAACTATTAAATAGAGCACGCAAAAAGAAATTAAAGGTAGTAATTCAAAAGAATAATCTGGACGAATAAACTGGAAAATGGGGGTTACAATTAAGGAAAAGATAGTTATTAAGAATATAATATGAATCCTTGAGGTAGGATTGTTTGTTTGATTAAGGAATACGGGATCATTTCTATATTTATCATAAAATTTATAAAAAAATAGTATTGAAAAAATAAATGTGAGGACAGAAAATCCTAACGAAATAACTATGTCATTATAGCTTATAAAATAAAATATAAAATAACCTAATGCTGTAATACCTGAAGGAACAATTAATATATACCAAAAAAACCACCACACTTTCCAAAGAATGTTTGTAGCTTTTTCATATTTATTTTTAGATTTTTTTACGACATTAGAATTCATGAGCTAGCATAAGGTGATACTCATAAAAAAATGTATTGATATAAATTACCGGTAAATTCTACATTTTACTTGTAAAGCTCTAAGAATAGGTGTATAATTCAACTCATGGTTTAATACCATTATATGAAACAAAAAATTTTGGTTATGAAATTACGGCTGTATGTTTCACTTCTTTCCCTTGATTATTTAAAATAATTGTAGTAATTACTGTTAGATTTTATTTCGGTAAAGATCTTTTCCGCAATTTCAAAACTTCCCACATTTGGATCAACAGCTAAGCTTGTTATTGCTATCTCTTTTGACTTCTTTAAAATGGCTTCAACGCATAAATCTTGAATAGTCGCTTCAATTCTAAGTATTGCAGCAATGTCTTTTGGCAACATCCCCCATTTGACACCATGTACGCCATCTTTATCCACCGTAACTGGACATTCGACAACGAGGTCTTGAGGTAAATTTTCAATGATCCCATCATTTGGAACGTTTACAGCGCTCTCATAAGAATTTTCATCGGTAATTATTGCTTCAATAATAGGGATTGCTCTTTCTCCAGAAGTCCCCTTAGAGAGCATTCCTTTCTTAAGATACTTCCCTTCTTTAAGGCGTTTATAGTGTCTTAGAACGCGTTTGTAAATCCTTTTACCGTGTTTGTCAGTATTATCAATCCAATCGATCATATCTTGTTTTTCAGTGAACTCTTCTCCGAATTGTAAATATTCACCGAGATGATTATCACCCACATAGGGAAAATAGCCAAATCTTTTATAAACCTCAAAAGTTAAAGTAGAAAATTGAAACCTGCCTTCGTGTTGTTTAAAGTACTCCCCTGCCTTACTATTAAATTCTGGCATTAAATCTTTACCGCTAGCTAATTCCTCGAGTCCCATTAAAAACCCGAAATGATTTAATCCATACGGCTTTAACTTTAAATTATCCAATTTCTTTTTCACCATTCTAGGTATGTGATAATTAAGAAATCCGATTTGATGGCAAAGCCCTACGAATTTAAGATTTGGAGCCGTTCTTTTGATTGCTAAGCATACTCTAGCCATGGGATTTGAAAAGTTAATGAAAAACGCATCGGGACATATTTCCTTAACATCTTTCACAATTTCTACTATTGGAGGAATAATCCTAAAAGCATGCATAGTCCCTCCAGGACCACCACACTCTCCTAGTATCTGAGTAGATCCATACTTTCTAGGAATTTCATAATCTTCTCTCCACAATTTAAACCGATCTCCAACTTCGATAGAACTAATAATGAAATCTGCTCCTTTCAAAGCTTTTTTGCGGTTTGTGGTGTGTTCAACATTGAATTTATCACAATGGATCTTATTTTCAGCTTCAATTAACTCAAAAATGATTTCTAAGTGGTCCTTATTGACATCGTGTAAGACAATGGTTGATCCGCTTAGAACATCGCTTTGATAAAGATCTAAGAAAGTAGAAGGCCCAAATGAGGTACTACCCGCGCCTACTAGTACAATTTTTTTATCCATCGGGCTCAATTTATATTATAAATTAAGAATATCCATTATATTCTTATAAATTAATTTATGGTTCAATTGATTTAAAGAATTATGAAACCTTGCTCTTGACAAAAATGACAAAGCAAAACTTCAATATCAAACCAGATGGGAAAAAAAACCCACAATATTTATTAGTGTACACTCGTTTTATTCTTACAATAATGAATTTTTCACGACATAATACTAGTACATGGGTTGGCTGCAAGAGCGCCATTATTCCCACTGTTACAGTATTATGAAGAGAATAAATCCTTTTTCTTACTCTTTTTCTTTTAAATTGTTTGGATTTATTCTTTTAGTGTAATACTTTCTCAATTTTTTAGAAAAAGGTGGAATGGGGGTTTAATTTTCTATGTAAAAATTTAAATTATAAAAAGGAGGTGAAAAAAAGAAATGGCTGGAAAAATAGAACCTGAAATAATATTAGAGTATTATAAAGATTGGAATTCTGATAATGCCCCCCTCATGATGATGCTTGATATCTCAGATGCCTATCCTGGTATAATTGAAAGCGAAGATCAGAAAAGAATGGCTTATCTGAGAAAAAAATATCAAAATTTATCTAAATAACTATTAATTCTTTTTTAATTAATTATTTTTTCAATTCTTTCCAAAGCTTCTTTTATTTTATTGATTGGTTGAGTTAATGCAAATCTTACAAAACCTTCTCCAAACTTACCAAATCCCGCTCCAGGAGTGAGAACTACTCCAACATCTATCAATTTCTTTACGAAATCCATACTATTAGTTTCTCCTTCAGGTATATGAGCCCATACGTAAAAAGTTGCTTTTGGTTTTTCAGTTCTCCATCCTATTTCATTGAGACCCTTTACTAACGCATCTCGCCTTATTTCATATGTTTTTATAATTTCTTTTACAATTTTGGGCTTTTTTTCAGATGTGTATTCGTTCAAACCTTTAATAACAGCTTTTTGAATAAACCTTGGACTTCCAGAATCAATTTGAGATTTCACTTTTCTAATTCCCTTAATTATATCTTCATGTCCAACTGCCCAACCACACCTAAATCCCGTCATACAAAATATTTTTGACGCACTATTAATTTCTATGTGATTTCGGTCTATTTGTAAGAGAGAGGGGGCAATATAATCGTCAAAAGTTAACTCAGAATAAGGATTGTCATAAACAATAATAAAATTATAATCTTCAGCGTAGTCCACAGCTTTTTTTAAGAACGCTTTAGGTGCTGTTGCTCCAGTTGGATTATTGGGGTAATTCAAATACATTAATTTCGCTTTTTTTAGAATACTAGTATCAATGGTTTCAAATTCCGGCAGAAAGTTATTTTCTTCTAACAACGGTACTAGATATGGTTCTCCATCGCATAATTTTGTAGCACCGTTTTCATAAACAGGATATCCTGGGCTAGGACACAAAACAATATCTCCCGGGTTAACAAAAGCTCTTGCTATATTGGCTATACCTTCTTTTCCCCCAATTAAATTGCTTACCTCATTATCCGCATCAAATTCTACGTTGAATCTTACTTTATACCATCTCTGAACTGCCTCTCTAAAATCTTGTTCACCCATACTAGTTGGATAATTTTGATTTTCTGGATATCGTACTTGTTTGATCATTTCGTTAAGAATTAAATCTGGAGTCGTTAAATCTGGATCTCCGATGCCTAATGATATTAAATCAATTCCTTGCCTTTTTTTTTCGTTTTTCAATTGTTCAATTTCAACGAAAATGTACGGTGGTAATCTGTTAATTCTATTAGCGTATTTTAATTTTATTTTAAACACCACAAAAATTTTAGAGATTTAAAATTTGTATTACTTCATTTATAAAAAGTTAAAAATCTTATGAAAAGAAATTAAAAAAAAAGATTTAATGCTTCTTAGGTAGATGCTTTATGCTCTCCTTCAAATCCTTCTTTTAACTTGTACTCGTATTGTTTGCGGTCCAATAGTAAGAAAGGAATTAACGCGAGACTCGATAGGAATATCATAACGATAAAGATTATTCCAAACGATAATCGAATATCTATAGAAGCGCCAGAAACAATACCAAACACTATTCCCATAATAATTAAGCCTATCTGCGAACCAAAATTAATAAAGGAGGTGCAAATAGAATAATATGTACTCGTGGCTTCAGGATATTTCTTAGAGTATTCACTTGCTACAGCTGAAAAA
>JAHQWH010000024.1 GCA_029856105.1 Promethearchaeia archaeon
CTATCCATACTTTGAAAGCTGGAGTTTTAACTATGGAAACACTATTTGGCGAGTTTATACCTACCATTTGATCATCATTTTCGATTTGATTATGAAAGGGAAAAAAAAATGTAATATAAAGTTTTATCTCATATCCTATAAATATGAGAATTATTTCTTCATTCGTTAGAGGTCGAAGTTAATTAAAGCTAAGGAGAATTTTTTCTTAACTCTTTTATTTTAGCTTTCAATTGATTAACGCTTGAGATTAGAATATTTTTTGCTATGAAAGACATTTCTTCTCCAGCTTTATTTTTTAGAATCTTAACTTTTAATTTATAGACCTGAATTAGAGTTTCAGAACTTTCATTAGTTCCTTTTATTACGACATCAAGTAGGTGAAGAGCTAATTGGAATTTTCCTTCCTCATATAATTGCCTTGCTCTATTAAAATAGTTTTTCTGATCGGTAATTATTAGTAATTCTTTTGCAATTTCCTCAGACTTAGCTGGAAAGAGATCAGTTGGATTTCCAGTATCACACCAACCGTGGTAAAGTCTGTATACATCGTAAATAACAAAGTGATATTCTCCGTACATTGGTCTTAAATATGGGTGATTTATAAACTTCTCAGGGAAAATTTCAAGCATTTCGTCATAGATTTCTTCAAACCAATTTCCCTCATTCAATCTTTTTACAACTTCGTCATGAATAAAATGCATAGCTTATAATAACCGAAGTAAAACCAGGATCTGTAATAATTCTTAAAAAGTCTATTACTGTTGGGTTTAACACGAATATCAGTGCAAAATTTAGAGCCATTAATGCTGGAAAAAAGGCTTTAAAAGTACCTTTAAATTTCTCTGGTTCTGGTCTTTCTTGAATTCCATAAAACATATTTATTCCAATAGTTTTCTTATGAACGATCAGGAATAAAGGTGTTAAAAGAAAACCGGATACTTCTTTCTATGGGTATAACTCTTTCACATACTTAACAGACTCTATTATAAGCCCTCTTAATTTATCAATATCTATCTCTTTCAACTTTTTGATATAAAGACAAGACTTACCGGTTTTAAATTTTCCAAGGTTTTTAAGTAATTCATCATATTTTTCAAATCCATCCATGATATAAAGCGTAAGGTTTTGCTTTCGAGGTGAAAATCCTGTTAGAGGCCAATCACCTTCTCGTCCGCTTGCGTATTTGTAGTGATAGCTCCCAAATCCCACGATACTATTACCCCAAATCACAGGTTCTTGCTGAGTGACTTCTTTCATAATTTTTAGAATTTCAAAACTATCATCACGTTTACCTGGGTTTTCAACCTTTTTAAGGAAATCTTCAACATTTTGTTCATTAGGTTTGGTTTTTAGTTCAGTCATTAAGATAATGGACTGAATATCTTATTAAAGTCTTACTTTAATATTTTATAATATTTTTAAGGTTATGTAATAAAAAATAAGTCATCGTAGTATAGTACAGATTTTTTTTTTACTTTTTTTTAAAAACCAATGTGGACAATAAGAAATATTAATACCGCGAGAGATATAATTATAACAATAAAAAGCTAATAATTTAAAAAAAAATGATACCAAATGGGAAAAAATGAGTTGAGGAATGATGGGAGAAAGGAAAGTTTCTATTTTTAGCGTTTTGGTACTAATTGTAAGTCTTTCAGGCTTAGGAGTTGGAGCCTATTCGCTGTATAATTACCAGCAATTAGTTACTCAAGTAGAATCCCCTAAGCCTTTAGCAAGAGCGTTCTTAGATTTTAGTTACGCTATCCCGGGTTTCGTCTGGAATGTCGTTAATTTTACCGTCTTAGATTATGACACGACAAGTGACTTTAATATAGCAACAGATAGATTTATCTGTCCTACTTCGGGGTATTATCTCATTTCGGGAATGATTATGTTTAGCTCTATGAATGATGGAGAGATAATATATGTGGCAACGCGTAGAGAGGGCATCTTAGAGGCTGGGAGTACTGCACAAGCGTCTACAAATGGCGGTATATCTACGGGTTTTTCTGATATCGTGTATTTAAACGAGGGAGATTATGTTGAGCTGCTGGCGTTTCATACTGTGACTGGTCAAAGGACGCTTTATGGCGATTCGACAGGCGCATACACATACCTTACAATCGTAGCTACGGATATTTTCAATTAATAACACTTTTTTTTTATTTACAAATATCTTCAAAAATCTTTAAGTTTAATGAATAAGAAGATGGAAATTAAATTTGATTTAAATTATATTTTGAAATTACTTAAATTACATAAAATATAAGAGCTGAGATAAAAAGGACGATGCTAACCATTAAAAATACACCTCCAAAAGAAAAAGCGATTAAAACATATCCACTTAGGATGGGACCGAGAGTTTGTCCTATGTCCATGATTGTACTAAGAGTCCCGATTGCGGCTCCATAATCTTCTTTTTTAGAAAGATCTGATACGTAAGCGGCGGTAGAAGATACAACCATTGCCATACCGATCCCAAAACCGCAAAGTATTAAAATTACCAAGATATAATTGGTCGTAATTGGTATCATCCACGACACGCCGCCGCCTATTAGGAGCCCGACGAGAATAATTAAGCGGCGCCCAACCTTGTCTGAAAAATATCCCATTAAGGGTTTGAACACAACAAGCATCAAAGTTAAGATCGCTGGAATTAATCCAATCAACCATACATCGAAATGAAGCGAGTTGGCATACAGTATCACGTAAGCTTCAATAATCCCGAAGGCAAAATATTGGCTAGCTTGAACGATGGAGGTTGATAGTATTAGCTTATGGGTTAGGACTTCTTTAATTCCTCTCACGAAAATTTTCATTGTGAGTGAAGCCCTTTCCGTTGCTTGATTGAATTCAGTTTCTGGGATTCGATCTCGGTAAAAGAACACCGTAAGCGTAAGAGCGATGGATCCTGAAATCGCACATCCAATGTAGACGCCATAGTAATAATTAGTTGTTATAAAGAGAATTGTTCCTCCCGTTATAGGTGCCAGGAAGCGTCCAACGAGAGTAATTGAAGAAAAAGACGAGATATACTTTCCTTTGTTACTGGGATACGATTCAGCAATAGCAGCCATGGCAACGGGAACGAAAATTGCGGTTGAAAAGCCGTGATAGAAACGAATAATCATCAATATCCATATATTGATAGCAAATAGATAAAAAAAGGGGGCGCTCGCAAAGATTACGGTCGAAACGAGAATAAGTTTCCTTCGGCCGTACATGTCTGATAATCGTCCAGCGATCATGCTAACTAAAATTCCTGGAACGGTGGAAGCTGCAATAACGTAGCCAATAAATTGCATTTCGAATTCCGAGGTAATTAAAGATTCTGCGAAGAGGGGCAAAATTGGGCTTTTGGACATTGTAGAACTAAACAACGCAAAAAACCCGATAAAACTGACAATAAAAAAAGAGGTTATTTTAAGGTTTTTGACACCTTTTTTATCTTCTTTTTCGTTGGTCATAGTCATAGAGACTCAGTGAGTTTTTGTTTAATGAATGCGTGCCTTTCTGGTCGCGTTTTGATTTTCTCTAGTTCGTCTTTATATTTTTCACGGATTATTTGTTGTTTAAAGTACATGTATACGGCGTCGTAAACTGGAAATTCCTTTTCCAATGCTTCGTGATCTGAATTTACTAAAAATGGAGTTCCAACTGCTACAAGTTCTAAAGCCCACGCGAGAGGTTCCTCGTTTATTCCTCCCGTATCTGCAGCTCTAACAAGTTTTCTAACTCCTTGCAACGCCTCGTCTCTTTCGAGCTCATATTTTTCCACGATGGCATCAAACGTGCAATGCTTCTCACCGTTGCATACGTGGTGATCAAGTTCTACTCCCGTACCTGCAGTATCAAATGGAATTGCTCCAGTGTTCGCTACGAAATCGGATATTTCATCTCTTGGGAGGAAAACGAATTGAGCTCGTTTATCAACGAATCTTTTGATTAACCAGGGGCTAGCTACCCTATCAATATGTACATAATCTCGAGTTACCCATATCATTTTTTTATCACTTTTTATTTATTATTATTAAGATTCTCTTTTCTCATACGAAAAAAGAATTTCATTATTAAAATTGTTATTGAAAGAAACATAAAGCAAAATACTGGTATTAAATGGAAAGGTATAGCGGGTGTAGGTTCTTCTATGGGTATCCAAACGCCAAAAGGAATAGTAATTGCGTATGAAAAAGAGCCTTTCTTATTAGCAACAAGAAGTATTTCTCTGCCAGAAACTGAACTATCAAATGTTAGGTTATACACACCCTCAGATAATTGCAGAAATGTATAGGGGATTTGTACATCAGAAAGATAGGCTTCTAACGTTGCTCCATCTAATGTATTGTTATTAATATCCATAACTTTGACTGTTGTCCATGTATTTCCTACATCAAGCATTTCGATTTGGATTTGATTAAAAGTCAGCCCATCTTCGGCAGAATAATTTACGATTGTTGATATTGATTGATTTGATCGGATATAGCTAAAAGTATGATAAACCTCAGTCCTATTTGTTAATCCAAAAAATAGAGATTGATTCAAATACACGTAGGATTGATTAGGATCGAGATGAGAGTTGATAATCGAAATGTTTAAAGGACCAAAAGCGGGATCAATTAAAGCAAATTGAGACTCAAGGTCTCCTGTAAAAAATCCAAAATCACAGAAATATCTTGTCGTATTTGTTATTGGGTCGTAGCCTAGTAAAATTTCGCCTGTAGTAGCATTTCTTATTTGTAAATCAAGTTTGGCAACTGGAGGGTCTATAAAACTACATGCAGCGTATAACTTATCAACAAACCAGCCATATTCACCCGCTTCATAATGCATTTGGTAATCAAGGTAAAAAGTAACGGCTTTTGTACCTAGTTTAATAAACGCGAGAGGATTTGTTCCTCCAGAAACTATGACATTTGCTATCTTAGTAGCCAATTTAATGGAGTCATATATTGCGTCGAAATTTTCAGTTAATATTTTAAAAGAGGTGATGACCGAAGAGGATAAAACATTATTACTAATCTTCAAACGCGTTAGTTCGAAATTATAATAATTAGAGAGTTCCATAATAAAAGATTTAAAGAGTGAAATAGCACCTACTTTTAAAAAGTCGGGTCTCAATTTAAGTCTTGTAATATATTGATTTGACCCTACACAGGTTTTGAAGAAGATTTTAAAAGTATCTTTAAATTTTTGAAATGTATCATAATTAATCTTTAACATTGGTTGATGTAGGAAAATTTTAACCAAGATTTCAAAAAGCTCGGTGAATGTACTTGATTTAAATTCGCTAAAATCACTCATACTTGTAAGCACGATTCTAAAACTCCCATCGTCACTTAAATATTCATTAAACCATTGTCTTCTAGCTGGAGTTAAAATATCTGGTACTGTAGATTGAATGAGATCAAGTAACTTGTCAACTTCACCAATTTCGAGGAGCCAGCAGGCGTGAATTTTGGTAAATTCATAAAATTTTAAGCCCCAATCTTCCAAAGCATCTCTGTACGCTTCTAAATCGCCGTTAGGTAATATTTGATAGAGCCTTATGGTTAAATCAACATCTCCAAAAGCTTGAGTCTTATCAGATTTTGGGATTACTAGAAGTCGAGAATCTTGAGTTATATTATATATTGCGGTAACATACGCTCTTGAACGTGTTATTTGACTATTATTATCTTTTACTTCTGCCCAAATTTCCTTATAACCACCCGTTCCGAATAACCATTCCATTTTTTTGTTTGAAGCATCCCAATCTCCAGAAGAAGTATCCCAGTCATACCAGCTAGACCAAGTTCCCGTAGAAATGCCATCTTGCTGGCCATCACTCGTAAATCTAACTTCGGAAATTTCATGATCGTCATAAGAATTTCCCATATAAATATTGAAATAACGCCCTACACATATCTCATCAATTACTTTATCATCTTTCATAGGATTAACAACACAGCCAGGAGGAAGATCAATTATTCCGCGCAAATCGTTTTGATTTTTCCTTCTTTTGAAATCTAAATCACCGGATAAACCTTGCCATATAACCTCCTCTCCCGAGTTTGTAATATTTAACGCGTAGATTTTATGATCCCAACTTCCTACAACCACTTCAAGATCTCCATCACCATCTAAATCTCCAAGTACGGGAGCAGAATCGATACGACTTCCTGTTTCATAGCACCATTCTATGCTTCCATCCTCGCAATTAAAGGCATAGACATTATAATCAAAGCCACCTACGATCACTTCTAAGTTTGCGTCTCCATCAACATCTCCAATCGCCGGAGAAGAATAACATGGTGCCCTTGAGTTATTACTCCAGACTATGCTTCCATCTTCCCCATTTAAAATATCATGACCTCCTAAAATTACTTCAAGTTTTCCATCACTATCAACATCTCCAAGAGCTGGAGCTTCTGAATTAATCACTACTCTTTCATATGTCCACAATACACTCCCATTTTCTCCATTTAAAGCATAAACTTCACCATCATCTTCACCTAAATGAAATCCAATCACAACTTCTAATTTTTCATCACCATCTAAATCACCAAGTACGGGAGAGCCTGACATATTATAATTTGCAACAAAATTCCAGAGCATGCTACCATCTTCTCCATTTAAGGCATATAAAGTATTATCTCTGTTCCCAATAACAACTTCTAATTTTCCATCATCATCGATATCTCCCAGTGCTGGCGATGGAAGGTACGATTTCCCTGTAGGGAAATTCCATAACTCACTTCCATCCTCACCATTAATCGCATAAGTGTAATTATCATTACTTCCTACTACCACTTCTAATTTTCCATCATTATCCACATCTCCAATTGCAGGAGCGCCATGCACTGAGTTTCCAGTTGTAAAATTCCATAATTCAGTTCCATCCTCTCCATTATATACATGAATTTTTCCATCCCAATTTCCTATTATTACTTCTAACTTCCCATCACCATCAATATCAGCTAAGGATGGAGAGGAATAACCATAATTGGTCTTCATATCTACAACCCAGCATTCGCTACCATCCTCACCGTTTAAAGCATACAAATACCAGTCATGATCTCTAAGAATCACTTCCAGCTTCCCATCATTATCAATATCTCCTAAAGCTGGGGAAGAAAAGATCATATTCTGAGTCTCATAGCTCCACAGTTCGGTAGCGGTTGCAGAACTTTCAGGAGTATATTTAATATTATCTTTTGGATTTTCGTTAAGATTATTACTTAGTAATTGAATGAGGTTTGAATTAAATAAGGTGAAAAGGATTAAAATAAGGGATACTATTTTTTTAGAACGATTATCTTTTATCATAATATTTTTTCTACTGTTCAACTATTTAACAATTATGGAAAACTCGACTTGAAATTCACTCTGAAATTTCCGCATATAACTATGGATTTAAAATTTCATCCTTACAAATTGGTAAAGTATTTCGAGTTCGATATCAACACTTTTATACTTATTATTCCTATAGGTTATTTAATCACATCTTAAGAGAATGTGGTATTATGAAAAAAACGAAATCTAAAAAAAATAAAGTATATTTAGTATCATTTCTAAGCTTTTTTACTTGTTTGATGCTTTTTAGTTCATTTGCAGTATTTGGCGCGTCAACTATTATTGCGCCTAGCGCAGAAGATGAAGTTCTCACAGCTGGACTAAACACGGCTTTTGCGAGTGAAGGCTCTAACGACATGAGTTCTAATAATCTATTACCGGGAGATATCATTCTTTTAGGTACAGATGATACATTTTTTGATTTTCTTATTCCAGGAAAGTGGTCTCATACAGTTATTTTCGGCGGAATTGCGGGGTATCACGAGATTTGGGCTACGGAAGAGGGTACGTGGGTTCCACAAGGACAAGCTTGGGTAGTACACTCCACGAAAGATAGCACTGACTCTGGGTTGCGAACGTCCAAATATACTACAGCGGTTAACGATCACGCGGGAAACGTTGTTGCGATGAGAGTTCTAAAGCCCGGTGGTGCTTTAATGTCAGCTTCTGAAAGGCAAGCAATAGTAGATTTTGCCTACTATAAAATAGGTCTAGACGAAGGCTACGATTGGAACTGGCTTGGTAAACAAGTTGGTATTGACACTGCAGATCCAGAGATCGCCCCAGATGGGTATTATTGTTCAGAATTAGCGTGGGCGGCGTATACATCTGTTTTAGGTATCAATCTTGATGGTGATTTCTCTCCTTTCAATATTGGAGTCTCTCCCGAAGATCTCTACTGGTCCCAGTATGCTCAAGTTATTGCTTTGGAGATGAATTCTGATCCAAACGGTAATGGCGTCCCCGGTGGTGCTTATGCCGTTGACGCCTCTGGCGATCTTTACAAACTAACTGTATATGTAGACGAAGTCTATTACGACGACGAACACGAAGGCTGGCTTATGGGTGATGGTGAAATGTACCTAAAGCTTTGGATCGGTGAGGCTTACTTCCCAAGTTGCGCAGCAGGTGGTGATTTATACGATAATCACTTAGACAAGATTGATGACGCTGGTGATGATTATACAAGAGCAAATAAACGCGAAGCGTTAGATTGGAACAATCAACATTTTGCTCTACTTTCCTACAACTCATACTGCAAAGTTAGGGTTCAAGCATCGGAATACGATTCCACATCCGGCGATGATGATTATCCTGTATTTCAATGGTGGTGGAGTCCATCTTCGTGGCACGGTTATGTTAATCATGGTTGGTACTGGTCCGGTTATCGCTATGATATGGGAGACTGTCGCTACACTATTTGGTTTAGAATTGATTCAATTTATTAAAACTATGTAAATAAAAATTTAACTTTCTTTTTTTTTTCTTTACAATACAAGTAATATCAAACTACTTGATGATCTTTGTTATTTAGAAAATCCATGAGAAGGTACGCATACAAAGGAGTGATAGCTTTTATGGGATTTACATTTGCTTGGGGAGCGATCGTAATCGCTAATACTCTATTAATAAAAGGGAGGAATTCTAAATCGGGATTAAGGGCATTATTTCTATTTCATGGATCGCTACTAAGTTACGTTTTATCCATAATTATTGATTCCTCTATTATAATTTTTCAATAACTTAACAAGATTAGCGACAATGTCCTTCCTCTTACTTTCTAAGGCTTAAAAAATAATATAAAGGAATAAACTTAAATAAGGGATTTTACTTAAATACCTTATGACCAATATTACTTTTAGTGTTGATGATGATATTCATAAAAAAATGAAAGAGCATCCTGAAATTAAATGGACTGAAATCTTGCGTCAATCCATTATAAATTACCTCA
>JAHQWH010000025.1 GCA_029856105.1 Promethearchaeia archaeon
TTTCTTTCCTAAATCGATTTTGAGGTACCCTTTCGAACCAAAAATCTCGATCGTTTCTGAAGGTTCGTTACACCAAGAAACGCTGATAAGTCCTAGCGCGTCATTTTTAAATCGAAAAAGAACGTTAAAATTATCTTCGTCGCTCATATTTATACAAGAGGTATTGTAATTTATTCCATTAACTTTATCATATTCACCTATTAAATACCGAAGAATATCAATACAGTGTACGCCAAGGTCTAATAAAACGCCTCCACCCGCTTTTTCAGAATCAAAAAACCATTTTTCTTTAGAGAGTGGTTTCCAAGATTTATAAGGTCCATAGTGACTAAAATAATATCGAACCAAAATGATTTTACCAAGAACCATTTCATCTATTGCTTTTTTTATTAACGGAAAAATTGGATTGTATCGTTTTTGAAACGACATAAAAAAGATAAGCTTCTTATTTTTTAATTTCGATTCGATTTCATTTAACTCTTTGTGAGAAATCGCAATTGGTTTTTCGCATAAAATATGAAGATTTTTATCGATTGCTTTCAAAACTGTTAGAGCGTGCAAATAATTAGGCGTACAAATGCTAATAACATCTAATTCCTCATTTTCAAGCATTTTTTTCCAGCTATCGACTCCATCGTAGATTTTTGGGATATTAAATCTCTCAGCTGCGTTTCTCGCATGTTCTTCAGTTCTAGAAGCTATCGCTACCAATTTGCAATTAGGATTTCTAACATAACCTAATAAATGAATAGTCCCAAAAGCGCCCGCTCCAATTAATCCGACTTTTAGAGTCATAATCTTATTTTATAATAATTAAAGGATTAAATAATATCTTTGGATATAAATAATAAGATAAAATAAGATAATGAAAAACGCTAATTAAGTTAATTCACTGACTTATGCAACGGCAAACTCGAACATTGGAATTTCTCGCCGTTTTTTATCGTCATAGAGAGGTAACCCGGATTGTTTGAATAATTCAGGGGTTTTATACTTAAGGACAACTATTGTACAACTACACGAGATTTTCATAGATGCTATTCTTAATCTTTCTCTGACTACTGGCAAATCTTGTAAGCTAGTTCCAACATCGCATATAATAGCTCCTGCTCGTACGCGTGCACAAACTCCTGTGGACCGCCCGAATGAATTTCTCATGCCGCTTTGTACTCGGTCAGCGCCCGCGAATGCTAACATTCTATTTTCTCGAATTTTTTGGAATGGTTTAGGTCTTATTCGAAAACGAAAGTTGTTTCTTCCTATTTTTGTTTGTAATGAACTGTTTATTGTAATACGGATTGCTTCAAGAGCATTTGAAGATATTTGAATTTGTCGACTGACTTTAAGTCCTACGACAAGCTCCCAATCTTCCCAAGGGATAGCTTTATTGCCCCCCCAAAACCGGACTATCTTTGACTGTGCGCCTCCACGCGCGTATTCTCTTCTATGATTAGCGCTACGCTTGTGTTGGTAAGGCCTTCGGCTCCAACTTGAGTAGCAACGCCAAGGTCTACGACTTGCCATTTTATACTTCCTCTTCGATTAAATTTTTTAGCGTTAAATTAACAGATTACAATTAATAAGAAATAAAATTATAAAAGGTTATTATATTCATTCCATGAAGAATAGTTAAAAAATTTTATCAAATTTACATATTTAGCACGAATATTTGAAAATATGCTTGATGATTACACTTCTTTTGTAAAGAAGACTGAAATATTGTGTAAAGGGTTGTATTTAGACGACAAATTAATTGATCATTATAAAAATCAAGGAATCGAGATATCTTTTGGCCGAAAGGGTGGTGCAGGGCCATTAGGTGGGAGATATTTTCTTTTTGAAAATCGAACTCTCGTAAACGCTGCACTTTGGAACGATCCTCAAAAATCTAATTTAGTGTTAGGAGAAAACCGAGATAGTTATTTTGAGGTATACGATGTTAGGAATAAAATAAAACACAGTAAATTGAAATTAATTCACAACCCGCGTTATTACAATTCAGATTATACGACTTCCGATGGAATACCAATGAAAAAAATTGCGTTAGTCCACGGTGTAGATTGTTTATCTAGTACTATATATCAAAAATGCGTTTATTGGGCGTGTGGTGAAGCGTGTAAATTTTGTGGTATCGAGTTAAGCTTAAAGAGCAACGCAACCATAGAAGAAAAAAATGCTCAACAAATGTCTGAAGTTATCGCAGTTGCGAAAAAAGAAGGAAGATGCAATCATATGACTTTAACAAGCGGCACTGACGAAAACATTGATAAAGGGGCTAATCGATATATTGAGCTTTTAAAAGGGATAAAAAAGAATTACCCTAATCTTCCTTTACATGTCCAAATTGAACCTTTAGAAGACTTATCGTATATAAGCGAGTTAAAAGAAGCCGGTGCAGATACTATTGGAATCCATCTTGAGGTACTCAATCAGAATATCAGGGATCGAATAACTCCAGGTAAGTCTCGTATTTCCTATGGGTCATACGAGAAAAATTGGAAGCACGCACTTGAGATTTTCGGCAAAAATCAGGTCTCGTCCTATATTTTAACTGGTTTTGGAGAATCATCGGATGATTTTATATTAGACACCGAAAAAATAATTTCGTTAGGCGTGATTCCGTTTATCACACCTGTGAGATCGATACCGGGGATAAAGGATTTGCCAAAAACCAATCATAACATAATGGTAGAAATATACAAAAAAGCAGCAAAGTTAATGAAAGAATATGGCGTCAATCCTTTGAAAAGCAAAGCGGGATGTGTAAGGTGTGGTGGTTGTTCTGCTATTAGTGACGCTTATAAAAATGTATAATTTTTCTCAAACTGCAATTAAATAGAGATAATTTTCATAGCCATTGTTTTTTATTGAAAGAGATTTTTTGAAAAAAGTTAATAAATTTGGATGCTTATCAACAAGTAAGAAGAATTAAGTTAATAATAATATAATCACATTTTAATTTCTAAGTGAAAGGAAAGTATTATGACAGAAATTGATGAGAGTAAGACTTTGAAGCCAACTAAAAGCGAAAGGCGAGAAAAGTTTACTAATTTGTCTGATATTGAAATGAAACCGTTATATACGCCCGAAGACATTAAAGAGTTCAATTACGCTAAGGACTTAGGAGAGCCTGGAAAGTACCCGTTTACTCGTGGTGCTTACCCTAACATGTATCGTGGGCGCTTGTGGACAATGAGGCAATTTGCGGGATTTGGCAGTGCTGACCAAACAAACAAACGCTACAAATTTTTATTAGAACATGGGACGACCGGTTTGAGCGTAGCTTTTAGTTTGCATACCATTTATGGCTATGAAGCTGACGACGATAAGGCTTTGGGCGAAGTAGGAAAGGAAGGCGTGTCGATTGACACTTTAAAAGATATGGAAACTTTATTTAGTGGGATCGATTTGTCTAAGATATCTACATCAATGACAATTAACGCTCCTGCGTCAATATTATTAGCGATGTACATAGTAACTGCTGAAAAACAGGGCCATTCTCCCGAAAAATTAAGAGGAACAATTCAAAACGATATCCTTAAGGAATATATAGCTCAGAAATCTTGGATTTTTCCACCAGAACCGTCAATGCGTTTAATTGTTGATACAATTGAATATTGTGCCAAAAATGTCCCCCAATGGTATACCATCTCGATATCAGGATATCACATACGAGAGGCCGGTTCTACCGCCGTCCAAGAACTCGCTTTTACTTTAGCCGATGGTTTTGCATATGTAGAGGCAGCGATGGAAAGAGGTTTAGATGTCGATGATTTTGCTCCTAGACTTTCTTTTTTCTTTAATTCTCACAATAATTTTTTTGAAGAAGTTTGTAAATATCGCGCTGCTCGAAGGATATGGGCAAAAAGATTGAAAAATAAATATGGAGCAAAAAAAACAGAATCAATGAGGTTACGCTTTCACACCCAAACTGCGGGAGTATCGTTAAGCGCTCAAGAACCAGAAAACAATATAGCTAGAGTTACGATACAGGGATTAGCAGCTGTTTTAGGAGGGACTCAATCTCTTCATACTAACTCCTTTGACGAGGCTTTGTGCTTACCAACTGAAAAAGCAGTAAAAATAGCTTTACGAACGCAACAAATTATTGCTCATGAATCGGGTGTTGCCGATACCGTTGACCCATTAGCGGGCTCGTATTACGTTGAATGGCTAACAAATAAAATGGAAGAGGAGGCTGAAGCTTACTTTGAAAAAATTAAGGAATTGGGTGGAGTAATTCCAGCAATTAAAGCTAATTTCTTTCAAAAAGAGATTGCAAACGCTTCATACAAATTTCAACGAGAAATTGAAAGCAAAGATCGAATATTTGTTGGTGTGAACGATTACCAACTAAGAGAACCTTGCGCGACCCCTTTGTTAAAAATAGATGAAAATGTTGCTAAAGTGCAAATAGAAAATTTACAACTTTTAAGAAATGAAAGGAATAATGAAAAAGTTCACGAAATACTGAATAAGTTGGAAGAAGCCGCGAGAAGTACTGAGAATTTAATGCCCTTTATCGTCGATGCCGTAAGAGAATACGCTTCAATAGGCGAGATCATGGCAACTCTTAAGGAAGTATTCGGAACCTATGTAGAAGATTCAATATTTTAAATGAGGTAAATAATATGGTAGAACAAAGAAAAATTAAAGTTTTAGTCTGTAAACCGGGTCTTGACGGGCACGATAGGGGGGCTAAAGTTCTCGCTCGAGCTCTACGAGATGCAGGTATGGAGGTTATTTACACTGGACTCCATCAGACGCCAGCCGACATTGTTTCGACAATTATTCAAGAAGACCCGGATGCAGTCATGTTAAGCATGCTATCTGGAGCACATAATGCATTATGTCCAGTTATAATGGAAAAATTAAAAGAAAATGGAATTGACGATGTTCTTGTGGGTGTTGGGGGTATTATCCCTGATGAAGACAAAACTTTTCTCGAAAAAAACGGACTAAAAGGTTTTTATGGACCAGGTACTGAGTTAAAAACTATTGTTGAATTCGTTAAAAACAATTTGAAAAGATAGCATACAATGCCTTATTCTGATTTAATAGAAAAATTGCTAGAAGGAAATACCAGAGCAGCAGCTCGTCTAATCACTTTAGTAGAAAATGATATTGAAGCCGCAGAAGAAATTGTTAATGTGATATATAAGAATACGGGAAAAGCGTATATTTTAGGCGTTACGGGGGCGCCAGGAAGCGGAAAATCTACTTTTATCTCAAATTTAACGAAGTTTTTTGTTAAGCAAGGCAAAAAAATTGGAATAATTTGCGTAGATCCGTCATCTCCTTTAACAGGAGGCGCTTTGTTAGGGGATCGAATCCGAATGAAAGAAAACTTTTCTCTAGATAATGTTTTTATTAGAAGCATGGCGAATAGAGGACAATTAGGTGGATTAGCTAGAGCAACTGAAGATTCGATAAAGATTTTGGACGCTTACGGATGTGATGTAGTTATTGTTGAAACCGTTGGGGTAGGACAATCAGAAGTAGACATATTTAAATCGGCTCATACTGTTGTTGTACTCTTAGTCCCTGGATTAGGAGACGATATTCAAGCCATTAAGGCTGGAATCATGGAAATCACAGATATATTTGTTGTAAACAAGATGGATCTATCTGGGGCTGACAAGAAAGTTGCTGAGATTACTCAAATGTTAGAATTAGACATGAATTATAAGTACAAATCTAATAATACTGATGAAAATTACGCAAAAATAGCGAACTGGACTCCTAAAATCGCAAAAGTTAATTCGAAAACAAGCGAAAATTTTGAAGAAGTAATTGAACTAATTGAAGAGCACAAAAAATTCTTAGAAGAATCAGGAATTATAGCGAACTATCAAGTAAATCGAATAAAAAGCGAAATACTTCAAATTCTAAAGCATAAAATCACAAAAAAAGTAGAAGGTTTAATAAGTTCCAACTCTGATATTGACGAATACATCAGATTAGTTATGGATAAAAGCCTCGATCCTTATTCTATGGCAAATTTAATCATTAAATTATTAGGAATAGAATAAAAAGTAATTTTATAAAAGGATAGAAAAGTAATAGATTTAATTTTAATCGTCCCTTTAAAGATATATTGATTATAATTGGATTGTCTTAAAAATGAAAAACATATCTCTTTCAAGTAACACTGTTTTAATCTACCGTATACTTTTTGCTGGACTAAGTTGGTTTACTTTTATAGCTAGCGTAGTTAATTATGCCCTAAATTATGGCCCAATTCTCGAATGGTTTAATAGTTTTAAAGCTTTCACCATACAAACAAACTTATTAGTTACTATATGGTTTACATTAGCAATTATATGGCATAACAAGCCAGAGACTCTTGTAAAAATTTCAGGGCCTCTCAAAGGCGCTCTTACGCTCTATATCACAATAACTTTTATTTTCTTTGCAGTTCTATTGAGCCCTTTTTACCAACCCACTGGATTTGCAGCATTTAGCAATCTTATTTTTCACTACATTACCCCAATCGCATTTATAGTCGATTGGATATTAACAGAAACTAAATTGAGATATAAATGGAACTACCTACCCTATTGGATCATATATCCATTATGTTATTTAGTGTTTATTTTTATTCATGGCACATTTACCGGTAATTATTTATATTTTTTTCTAGATATCAATGCACTCGGAATTTTAGGGTATGCTTTATTCGTCTCAATTTTAATAATGGTAGGAATAGTTTTGGGAAGCCTATACATTGCTATTAATAGAAAAAGAACTAAAAGTTGAAAATTAAATAAATAAAATCTTCTTTTTTTTTAAGGTTTCGAGAAGTTTGAAAAGTTATTTTTTCTTAGGATCAATCCATTCAGAATAGATCTCTTCAACAACGAGAGTCTTACTACGATTGCATTTTTCACATTCTTCGTCGTCCAACTTTTTAAAAGTAAAGTCTCCCGCTTTAAACTCTCGAGAATACTTAGCTTTGCATTCTCCACACTTTAAGACCGTTGTTTTCTTCTGTATAAAGCGATCTTTTCGACCGAGTATTTCTCCGATGTCGGGGAGTTCTGGAAATTGAGGTTCATCACTCATATTAAAAGCACTAAACGAATTTGATATTTATAATTATAAATCATAAGAAACTAATAACTTTTTAGGTTTTTAATTAAAAGTTATGAACAATATTTATGTAAATGAAAATTGTGTGAATTCTTAATTAGTTAATTTGAAAGTCGAGATTATTATTTATTTTGATCTTCATTTCCAGCTATTTTATCGCTAATTTCCTCAGGTTCTTGGGTTTCCTTGACATCTTCATTGTTACTCTCTTTATTTTCTCCATTTACTTCAGGAATTTTTTCGTTTTCAGGTTCTGGTTCTGGTTCCGGTTCAGGCGGGGGAGGAACGCGAGAAATAATAACTTTAGTATAGCGTATCACTTCTTTATCTAACTTCCAACCATCTTGAACGATATTAATAATCGTATTGTTGGGAAGGTCGTCCCTTTCTATTGAGCTCAAAGCTTCGTGGTAATTGTAATCAAAAGTATCGTTTATCTTAACATCAATAGGTATCGCTTTATGATACTTCAATATATTAATAAATTGATCAAAAAAACCTTTCAAGATTACTTGGTTTTCGTCGCTACTTTCAAGTGCTTTTTTAAAGGAATCATATAAAGGTAGAAATGTTTTCAGAGCCGAAGCGGTGTATTCTATCCTTAGATTCTGTCGATTTTTTTTCCAGCGTTTTTGAGCGTTCTCAAACTCAGCTTGAAGTCTCATGTATTTATCTTTCCAATCGTCGCTTTCGGTTTGATACTTTAAAAGTTGCTCATCTTTTTTTTTATTGCTTTCTTTAAGAATCTTAATCTCTTCTATTAAATTATCCTTAGAGTAATACTCAAGAACTTTTTGTTCTTCGCCTTCTATAAGCTTAATATCTTGTACTTCTATTTTAGCCTGTAAATCGCCTTGTTCTTTACTTGTACCTTCTTTACTATCATCAATAACAATTTCAGCCTCATCCTCTAGCAACGCTTCATTGCTTGGATTTTCTTTCTTTTCTTTTTTCTTAGTCATAAGCGAAAACCACTATAAATTATAAATTTTTAATACTATTGATTTTTACAAGAATACTTTAATTCTATAATTTAATAAAAAATTTTATTATTTTTTTATTTTATGTTTATAAACGATCTCTATATCATAAAATTCATAAATATGTCATAATTATATCTTTAATAGACACTAATAGAAAATAAAATAATTATATTTAAGTTAAATTCAACTAATTATCTTAGAAGAAGTGATTTTTATCATGAGTGAAGAAAACAAACCGAAGAAAAAAGAAAAAATTATCGGTATAGACCTCGGTACCAGCAATAGTGCATGCGCTATTTTAAGTGGAACGGGACAACCAGAAATTGTCCCTGCTGCCGAAGGAAGGACTTTGGGTGGCAAAGCATTTCCTTCTTATGTTGCTTTTGATGATAACGGTAGAAAAATTGTAGGTGAACCAGCTAGAAGGCAAGCAGTTTCGAATCCAGATGGAACTGTTTACGCTATTAAAAGAAAAATGGGAACTTCATATAAAGCAAAAGTTAAAGTTGGAAGCGAATGGAAAGAATTTTCCCCAGAGGAAATTAGCGCGATGATTTTAAAAAAGATAAAGAACGATGCATCCGCTTATCTCGGGGAAGAAGTAAAGAAAGCCGTTATTACCGTTCCAGCTTATTTTAACGACTCCCAAAGAACAGCTACAAAAAATGCCGGTGAGATTGCTGGACTTGAAGTTGTACGTATGATAAATGAACCTACAGCTGCATGCTTAGCTTACGGCCTTGATAGAGATACAAAAAATAAACTCCTAAAAATTTGCGTTTTAGACTTGGGAGGAGGTACGTTCGATATAACTTTGATGGAATATGGAGAGGGCGTCGTTGAAGTTTTATCTACTGGTGGCGATACACAGCTAGGAGGGACCGATATGGACAATGCAATTATAGATTGGGTTCTCAATAACTTTCAAAAGAAAGAAGGGATTAATCTTAAAGGAGACAACAAAGCAATGATTAGAATTAAAGACGCCGCAGAAAAAGCAAAAATCGAATTATCTACTACTTTAAGTACTCAAATTAACTTGCCTTACATTACTCAGAAAGATGGAAATCCAGTTCATATAGAAATTGAACTTACGCGGGCAAAATTGGAACAA
>JAHQWH010000026.1 GCA_029856105.1 Promethearchaeia archaeon
AGTTCTGAACTTTGGCTCTTTTCCATAATAAAACCTCATTTTTATGTTTAATTTTATTCTAATTCATTATCGGGTTGTGGTTTAAGGGAATCAATAATTCTTAATATATCCTCAGCGAGTTCGTATCTCTCATCTCGATATTTTGGTCGAGACAATCGTTTCTCTACCTTAAGTGGGGTCCCGATTTTTACTCTTAACCCCTGTGTTTTAAACATACCTAAAATTTTCGCGTTTTCCGTGTATATTGCTATGGGGATTATAGGCGCTTTTCCAGCAACCGCAAATTTAATGATTCCCGCCATTGCTTTCACCTGAATTTCGGGTGTAAGTTTTGATTCCGGCGTCATGGCTACAAGATCCCCAACTTCGTTAAGATAGTGGAACACTTTATCTATAGGTATAGTATCGTCCTTATCGAGGGTACTGCGAAACATGCCTAACGACTTAAGAACGGGGCCGTACATTTGATTCTTCATTAGTTTATGATGGACCATAAAGTGAACTCTTCGTCCAGTAACTTGACTTATAATCGCCATATCTCTTAACGCGTTGTGGCTAATCGTAGTTAAAATCGCTCTTCCCATAATAGGTACATTTTCCCGCCCTTCAATTTGTAAGTCTGCGAATGCCGTTAAACCAAAGTTTCCTAAACCTTTGGTAACTGCGTAAAAAATATCTTCCATAAGATTCTTACTAAGCACCTTATCTTTTCCTTTCGTTTCATTCTCCTCGGAAGATGTTTCAACCATTATTTTCCCCTCGTTTATAGTTTGTCTATGAAATTATTAACTTCCTCCATCCGTCTCTCGTAATATTCCTTTAACTCTTTTTCGGAAACAAATGAAGGGATTACTTTTTCTAAATAAATATCAAATATTGTCGATAATTTTGTTTTATGTTGCAAGGACTCGAGAAATTCCCCGCCCAAGTCTTTTAATTGCTTAAAAAATTCTGTCATTTTACTTCTCTTTTATTAAAAATTGGACAATATTTTAATAACTTTAGTAGATATGCTTTTTCTTATTTTATTCAAATATTCATTTATCTAATTTAAAGATTGTAAATACAATAATAGTTTGAAAAGTATGTTATCAAAAGATCAGAATATAAAACTCGAAATTAATCTACTTGATCCCATTTACCACAACGAGAGCCCCAGCGAGCTATAATTTTATTTCCCTCTTGGGGCATCTTTACTTGGACTATTTCGCAATTATTGGGGCAGTCTCCACAGTTGAACGCTGAGGTCGTGAATTCAATTTCAGCTACTTCGAGTCCTCGAAATACAGTTTGATGTTCGTTCTCTAAATAGAAATCTCTAACTAAAATTGCCATTCCTAAAGCCCCCATTAGGACGTTATATTTAGGAACAATTACTTTGCAACCTAAATGTCTTTCAAATGCTTCAATGATCCCTTTGTTGTAAGAAACGCCGCCTTGGAACACAATAGGTTCTTCCAAGGTTTTACCCTTACCTACATTGTTCATATAATTGCGAACAAGTGAATCGCATAAACCAGCAATAATATCTTCTTTAGAATACCCCGCATTTTGCTTGTGAATCATATCGGATTCTGCAAATACAGTACATCTTCCAGCTATACTCACAGGATTTTTCGATTTTACAGCGTAAGCGCCAAACTCCTCTATAGGAATCCCAAGTCTCGCTGCTTGATGATCGAGAAAAGAACCCGTTCCCGCAGCGCACACAGAATTCATCGCAAAATCTACAATTATTCCGTCCCGTAGAAGAATTATTTTCGAATCTTGACCACCAATTTCTAAAATCGTTCTTACATCGGGATAGATGGTCTGTGCTGCAACAGCGTGAGCTATTATCTCAGTTTTAGCGAGATCGGCACCTACGATTGCTTTTGTTAAATACCGTGCCGAACCAGTAGTACCACAGCAACGTATCTCGTAGTCGCCTAAATTTTCACTTTGTTCTATGTTATCGCGTAACCCTGCCATTCCTGCCTTGGCTGAGTCGATGGGAGAACCTCTATTTCGTAAAAATACGCTGGTAAGTAAATTTCCATCTTTATCCATTAGAACGAATTTGCAACTCACGCTTCCTATGTCAATACCAAGGAAAGCATCTTTTTTTTTCCTCTCTTTAGCAATTTTTTCAGTAACTTCAACCATATAATCTCACTTTTATTATTAAACCGAATTTTGAATTAATTGAACGCATTCATTATAAAATAAATTGCCATAATGCGGATAAATCTTTTTATTACCATTTGATATGAATTTGGCGTTAGTTTCAATTTCTTTATTCCTACGACCATACATTAGATCTGAAAATGCTTCTAACCTAGTTCTGAAGCCACCTAATCCACTCTGTTCGTCGAAAGAGAAGTAAATGATGGGAAGATCGTAAATTCCCTTAAGTTTATTAGTTAAAATCGTCCGAGCCGTCACTTCGGGGAGGCATAAGAACGGATATTGATGAACGAAGCCATCAAACCCCGCTTGAGCTTTGTCTATATATTCACCTAACACCCATTGGCAAAGATGGTTTTAAGCTAAAAGCTCAAAACTTTCACCGCCAATGTCCATGGGCATGTATGGATGGGAAAGGTGTTCCAACCACTTTCTGTGATAATTTAAATGGAATTTATGGACGACCCAATCGTATAAGCTCAAGCTTTGGTGTACTTCAATGTTCATCTCACCCAGCTTTCTACGGATATCTAAATTTACATAGGGTTCCAAGTTAATGTGAATCTCCCCCGAAACACCCACCCGTAGAGGAGTTCGGGTTTTATCAATATCTAAATTGCTAAAATCTTGCTTAATAACGCTTTTAAATTTTCTCAATTCTGGGAGCGTATTAGCTTGATCAAGCTTATCCAATAAGTTTTTAATCAAATCCGTTGTATCTCCTTGATTACGCTCGTAAGCTCGGAAGATACCTTCGGCAGTTTGAATATCGTTTAACAGTTTAGCTTTCTTTAGAAAAATAATAACAGCCTTAACGAATTTTGAATACATAAATAAATCCTTTCGACCGCTAACTTCTTGAAGAGTTTTGACCCATTTAAAATCTAAAAGGTCTGCTTGGTCAAGGGGGATAACCGTAATGTCTTTATAACCCATATCTTTTAAAATGCGTTCTTGAACGCTCGCGTAAAAGCCAAATCTACACGGTCCGCAATCTATTGCCATGATTAGCGTATCTGCTCCCTTTTCTATAGCATTCACGAAATCTCCAATAGTCGCTTTAAACGGGAAGCACACGAATTCGGGGGAATACTTGACTCCAATCTTTATCGCTTCTCGATTCGTTGGATCTGGAACTACAACATCTAGACCAAGGCTTGTAAATAGCGTTTTAAAAGCTACCCAGTTAGGCCCCATGTTAGGGAATGATATTAACATGATGTATTTTTACCTAGTTAAGTATTTAATCAAATAACACAGTTTAAAATAAAAATTTTCCCATTACAAACAGATTCGCAATAGTATGATAAAAAAGTAATTTTCCAAATCCCTCGCTAAATAGTCTGTTTCTTTCAGATTGTTAAGGTTAAAACCAAGCCAACATCAATGGCTTGGAATCCAGGCTTCTAAATTCAAACTTCCCGCCACTGTTACTTCCTGAGGAAATCTCTCTATTGGAACTGCCTTTCGCAAATGAAAGGGGTATAGAAGGAACGCTCCGTCCTCAGTTTTTAGAGCAGACGGTTCCTTGTACAAAACTCTAAACAAGTCTCGTTGAGTGAAAGAAGCCCATTTTTTGGGGATAGCATAGGAATCAATAAATTCACCAGTCAAGATTACAACTCTTTCGTTGCCGGTTGAGACGACGCCCTTCTCTTCTAACAACTCGTCAATGAGCTCCACGGAATAATACTTAAACGGTAAAAATAATTTGTTGCAAATACCTCTCTGGAGCTCGCTGTAAGGTGACCGCAAAAATGACAGCAACATTTCAACGCTTTGACCTATCCACTCGCGAAGATCAAAGTAATAATCGTCGATAATAACTTCCATCCCACTCTGAAGGTTTCCAACAACCCAGTAGTAATCGTAGCCATCTTTATCCTTTTTAACGATAACATCTGATACAAATACCCTCAAAACCAAAACTCCGTAAAAATGCTAATTAAATTAATAATTAATAAAAAAAAAGAACAATTCTAATTTAAATTTAGGTAGTGCGTGGGGATTCTAGTTTTCGTTCCTATCAGGGTATGCCGTAACAATTTCTCCCTCTTCGTCTACTAGAATTTTCAAATAATTAATTTCACCTTTTCTCCGAATTTGATACACATAAAGTGTAGACCGTCCCCCAGCTCCTGGTAATTTTAAGTGAACTGGAAATTTAGTAATAGCGTAAAAAATAAAGTTGCCAATAGTTTCAGCGTCGTCTGATATACCAAAAATAGTGCTGAATTTCTTCTTTGGGATGCCACCCTCACCGTGACGAAGTAAAATATGGTCAAGACCTCTCCTTGCTGTTCCCTGCGTTAACCAAATAATTCTAGGATTTTCTATTACTTTTCCGTTTTTATCTACAACTCCTCGATTTCGAGCGAAAGCTACCGATTTGGTTTCGTCGACTTTGATACCCTGACTCACTAGCTCTTTAATTAACTCTGTATCGTAGTATTCATGTAATCTAAAATTAAAATCCCCAAATAATCCCTGTGAACCACGTCTTAAGCCACCAAGGAAGTTTGTATAGTGGAAATAATCTGCGTAATACTCAGAATCTACTCTTAAATTTCTAAGTGAATGTTGAATCGATTGATACTCACCTGCAGTCTTTGGGATTGAAAGCCCATACTCGTCTCGAGCAAACCTAGCTATTGTCTCACCTTTTACGCCTAAAATCTTACCAATCTTATTAGGAGATATAATCTCTAACATTGCTTCTAATAAATCCCTTTTAAGAACTTGTCTTAAGAAATACCGAGTGGAAGACACTCCATAATGATCGAGTCGTTCGAGCTTTTCTCTTTTCCTTTCTAGACTGTTTCCATAATTTTCCATCATTTCTTTAAAGAGAGGTATTTCCAAGTAGAGCCTGTGCTGGGTACTTCTTACAATAATATCCCTTCTGTGATCATATCTTTCAACGGTAGCTTTTGTTACTTTGCTTTTAATTCCAAAGTAATTCTTTAATTGATACAAGAATTCTCTGTTTTCAGAAGAAACTGTGGGATAAATACTCTTATCTTGGCTATTTAAACCTTTTGAACCATCTCCATCGTAGAATCCTAAAAGATAAGCTAAAGCTAATTCTCTGCTGGCGAATTCAGGCAATGTTGCTACTTTCACTCTCCTCCCTTTGGATTCGACGAAATCATACTCTATGCCGAGGTCAATAAGGTCTTGAGCAAATTCTTGATCGCCCCATCTTATCTCGCTAATTAAACTATCTTTCCCCGTAAAATCGCAACGAACTGGTCTAGTGCTTATATATTTTGGATTTAGTCCTACAGCTTTACAAAACTTCGTCAAAAGACCAAATTCAGTTTCGTCCTTGGTAGATATCCCTATGCCCATACGATAATAATCTCCATATTTTTTGTGCTCTACACTAATATAACCATCAGCTGCTATAAATCCAAGCCAGTATGCTTGTTCAGCGGTCGTAATCTCAGAGAAGAAATTTCTATTGAAATTTGGATGGTGATTATACATCTGATACCGTGGAGAAGGTTTAGGATTTAAGATTCTTTGATAATCGTCAACAAAACTAATCAGATCAGAGTAAACTTTGAATAAATCTTCTTCTAATTGTGGAAACTCGCCAGACCACTCTTCAATTTTCTGCTTCAAACTTGAACTCATAGTATCGAGTACTGTCTGAGCTAAAACTCTCTTAGCCCATTTCAACCGTCTTTGCTCGAGGAAGTAAGAATCCTTCTGACCGAGAAGACTGCCCATCTTTGTAAAAGCTTTATATGGATCAAATAAATAATTAATCCTATTAGGAAGGTTGTCTAAGTAAGACTTTATACGATCTGTTAACCATCTGTTATAATGGACTATCTCCTCTTTAGAATCTAATTTTTTATTTTGAACCATCCCTATCGTTATCGGCACGCCTACTCCGGGTAGAAAGCTCCAGAGAAGGTTTAAAGAGGGTAATAATACTTGCAATCCCGTCATTGTAGCCGACAGCGCGCCAATACCGACAAGACCTAACACTTTCTTTTTGTTGTTTTGCACATAGTCTCCGATTTTACTATTGCTTATAGCCGCTTTAATAGGGCTAAAAGCTTGCTTGAACGCGTCTTTAAGCGAAATGTCTTCTGAGAAGCAATAGGTTGCAAGCGTTGAGTACACTAAGGCGCTAATGGGTCCGAGAAATTGCGAAGCGGTAAAACCTAAAGCTATTGACACAAAACTAATAGCTCTCGTGGCTCCACCGAGCAATTTCAGATCACCTCTATGTTGTTCTATTTGCACTTCAATTTCCGTTCTGTACTCGTTAAAAACAGTGAGAACGTCTTGGACCGTTGGTTTTAAACCGCTTGAGAAATATTTAGCGTCGAGTTGCTCGTATAAAGACGCGCCTTCAGATTGCTGGGAGCTAAATAGGTTAGTAAAAGGTCCGGTGAGCGTTTCTCTCAAGCTCTCCGCGACCGAACTGAGCACCATCTGTAGCATAGCGTCCCCTCCCGCGCGCCTAACCATTCCAGAAACCGCGCTCTCGATCCAAGGGTCTATTAATACTTCTTGACCGATCTCTTTAGCCACGGTATACAATACGCCCCAAGAGCTAAACCCAGCGGTGGGTTGTAAAAGGCCCAAAAGCGTTTTCGAAGCGGACTTGCTCAACTCTTTCGCAGCGGTACCTGTTAGGCTTCCTGCTAATTCAACTACCTTTCCGACGCCTAAAGTAGCACCCATAGTAATAGCAGTGGATACAGCCGTAACTATCCCGGTGTAAAATAGCTCGTGGTAGCTCATCTGAGTCTGAACTGCGAGGTTAAATTGGTAATTGTACTCGAGAATAGAAGCTTCTATCGCTTGCGCGGTGGCGATCTTATTTACCTGTTCCGAGGTGAGGTCTCGAAGGTCGTCGATCGAGCGGTACTTCTCGATATTAAACTGGAAAACGACGTAATAGGAGCAACCCGAACTATCGGGCTCACTTTCTACGCGCTGAATCTCGAAATAAAGAGCGTTTAAAATATTCGCTAACTTCGCGTTTAAAGGTACCGTAAGCGTAAGCGTAAGCTCGCCGAGCAGGGCGTGCAACTTAGTAAATCGAATCGGGTTTGCACTAAGATCAATACAACTAAAACATTTGCTGTATTTTCCGCTAGTAATTTTTACCATTGTTTTTGGCTTTTTAGCGTTCGGCTATTTCGTGCCTTACCAATGCTTAAACGTCTTACTCGAGCAGCAACCGACCTTAGTAGCGTTTTATTTCTTCCTTACCGTCCTTTTATCGGGGTTGTTCGCGCTTGGAATAGTTTTTACGGTTAAATATTTGAAAAAGAAAACGCTTAATTTAGCAACTCGTAAAAAAACAAAACCTAAAAGTAGTCAGTTAAAACACTTTAAAGCCGATTTAGCTTTTGTTATCGTCCCTTTGATAATTTTTATTGCTACTTGCAGCGTCTACGCCACCTATTATGCCTTTACGAGATTTCTTTACTCGATTTCTGCAAATGACATTATGCCTTTAATAATTAGCGTTTGGACCGTTTTCTGGAGCTTGGTGCTGTTGAAGGTTTACTTTTCGTTGCGAAAGTAGTTTTGCCTTAAGCCTCTCAAAGGTTAAAAAGAGATCCGATACCAAAAAACGAATTTCTTGAAAAAAACTCGAGTCCATTCTTAACGGTGAATCCTACATCTAATTTCTTTGATGGATTCAGCATTGTTAAAACCTTTGACATGGGGGTTTCAATACTAGACAGGAAATATTCAAAATTGGATTTCGGCTTAAAATATATATTTTTTACTTCATCCGGGACCACATACTTGGCATCTCTAAACAAGGGATTAGTTTTCTTGTTGCCAACCATTAAATCGTGAAATGCCTCGATTCTTGTTCTAAGTCCTTCAAAACCAGAACTTCCATCAAGACTAATATGAATGTGGGGCATGTAAAACTTGTCCATGTTTTTCTCAGCTTCTAACATTCCCATGAGGGATATTTCGGGGAGGCAAGTAAATGGGAATATATGGACAAAACCATCAAAACCTTTTTCTTGAGACTCAAGATAACTTCCCATGTTCCACTGCGCTTCTCCACCGCAATCCATTGGAATATACTTTCTTGCACTATGTTCAAGCCGTCTTCTTCGTTTGCTGGCGTTAAGTTTGTGCATGACCCAATCAAAGACATCATACTGCTTGTGAACCTCGATACCCATGACGCCTAATTCTCCCATCAGATCATAATTAACCCATTTCTCCAACATGACTTGGATTTCCCCAGTATAACAAACCCTCAAAGGTTCCATTTCCTTGTCAATAGGAATCTTGCGAAAATTTTCATCTATCGTTCTATCAAAATTAGATAATTTTATCAAATTATTTTCGTTATCAAGTAAATTCATCAAAGTATGAACTACTTTGGTAGTCATTGATTTGTTTTTTTCTCGACATCTAACAAGTCCTTCAATATGGCTTATTCTTTCAACATAGTATGCTTTGGCCAGGAACAAGAGTGTGTTTCTTAAAACTTTATAGTCATCAAATTTTTTTCCTGTTCTTTTTTCTAAATCACGAAATATCCTTAGCCATTCAAGAGTTCGAAAATCATCTTGGCGCAGATAAAACATTCTAACATCCTTGAATCCCATGTTTTTCAGGATTCTTTTCTGGACAACACCATACATTCCTGCTCGACAAGGGCCGTAGTCAGCAATCATCGCAAAATCTTTAACATCATAATTACGATAAAGGTTTATCATTTCACCAAGAATGACTTTAAATGGAAAACAAACGAATTCAGGAGAAACTTTGACTCCTTCACTAACGATTTCAGTGTTTACTAGAGGGGGTTCAACAACTTCAATACCAGGAAGATCATGGAATAAACCTTTGAAAAAAATATAGCTCCAACCCATTCGTGAAAATGAAACTCTAACATTTACCATTTACCGCACCT
>JAHQWH010000027.1 GCA_029856105.1 Promethearchaeia archaeon
TCTAAAATTTTTTTATTAGTAATAGTTTTATTAATAAAAGTATTAGTCTATTAATATGATTACACACTTCCTAAACCGAAATCGAATAACCTTACTTTCTTTTTTAGCATTATTTTTAATTTCAAATGTAACTTTGTTTTCCATTTTTATCGATTCAAACATGATGCCAGCGTATCTAGATGTGGATAGAAAAACCAACGGGAACACTTTAATATGTTCTTTTAGTTTTCAAGAGATTTTAAATTATCAAAATAGAATGGCAAATCACATCCCTGTAGAACCTAATAACACCGACCACAAAATTTTCGAAGTAGATCGAAACGGTAATAAAGTATGGGAATTGATTGGTTTAGCACAACCTCATGAAATAGTCGAATTAGCTAACGGGCATCTGTTAATAGCTGATACGGGCTACGATAGGGTAATAGAAATAGATTATCCAAATAAAAACATTGTATGGGAGTGGAAACCAGAACTTATAAATTGGACTAAAATTAATTCAAATTGGGGTTCAGGGCATTATTATGACCAACCCTTAGTTTTTGATTGGGCTCATTTAAACGATGTTGATTTTAAACAACGTGGGACTTGGAACGCTTGTTTAATTTCAATGCGAAATTTTGATATGATCGTTGAAGTTAATTATACCGCCGAAAAAAATGGACCATCAAATAATCCTGATAATATAATTTGGTATTATGGGGATTATGGTAATCATTCTTTGTTATATAGACAACACAATCCCGATTATTTGAGCAACGGAAATATAATTATTTCAGATTCAGAAAATAACAGAATAATTGAGGTTAATTACACTACTAAAAATGTGGAATGGCTTTACCAAGGAGGATTAGATTGGCCAAGAGATGCAGATGAGATGCCAGATGGTAATATTTTAATAACAGATTCGTTAGGTAGTAGAGTTATTAAGATCAATAAAGAATCTAAAGAAATAGTGTGGCAATACAAAGGAGATTTAATTAATCCTTACGAAGCAGATTTGCTAGAAAATGGAAATGTATTGGTAGGTAACGGTATAGGGGGCGTTGTTTACGAAATTAACCCGAACGGCGTAATTGTTTGGAGATATGGTGTGTCTTACTTAAAAAGCGTCGTGTATCTTAACTGTATTATTTCAATATTACTGGGGGCAGTATTCTTATTTTTTACTTATACCAAGATTAGAACAAAAAAGAAAGTAGGAGATAAAAATATTGAGAATTATGTTATTGTCGGAATTTTAATTAGCTTTATTACAATTTCAATAATAATCTTACTCACATATACTTCAATTACAATATTAATTTTTAGAATATTGTTTAGTAATAGATAGTTATTGTTTTGCTTCCAAAAAATTAAAACAAAATTTAATTATAGTGTCGTAATTAAAAATTAATATGAATCTAAGTAAGACTACTTATTTTCAAATCAGTTCACATCTAATATTATTATTGTTTCAGCTTTTATTTTGGAATTTCATTATTGATGATGCATTTATTACATTTCGATACGCTAAAAATCTTTATTCTCATCAACAAATGGTTTTCAATGTAGGCGAAATTCCCGTGGAGGGTTATTCCAATTTCTTATGGGTTTTATTGATGACGGTAAGCTTTCCTTTAAATATAGACCCAATAGTTTTTTCTAAACTTTCTGGAATGATTTTTTGTCATTTGAGCGTCTTTATTCTTTACAAATTAGCTTTTCTACTTAATAAATCTGAGAAATTTAGCAATTTTGTCATCGTATTTTATGTATTAACTCCTAACATAGCTCTCTGGTCGGTCGGGGGGTTAGAAACCTCGTTGTTCTCCTTTCTTTTACTAATCTCTGTATACTTTTTTATTATTGATATAAGCAAACGGAAAAATAATCCAATCAAAATCTCTCCGCTCTTTTTTGTTCTGTTAAGCTTAACTCGCCACGAAGGGTTAATAGTTTTTGGTTTAACCTGTGTTTTTTTTACGTACCTACTATTTAAAAATAAGGAGATCTCCAAGATACAGAAATTATATCAATTGTTTTATTTTGCTGGTTTTTTTGCGATTTTTTACGCTCCATATTTCTTCTGGAGAGTTTTTTACTATAACAATATTTTACCTCATACTTTTTCAGCTAAACAAGGTATTTTTAGTCTCGATTTGTTCTTAGGGCGCTTTATTTTTTACATCCCTTTAATCCTAATACTTGCACCTGTATTTCTCTTGATTGGTGGTAACTTTCTTAAAAACTCAAAATTCCTGTTTAAAAACGAGAAAAAATTGTATTTAGTATTATTAATTCTAATTTTATCTATTCTTTTATTCTTAATAACAAGTTGGATGCCCGGATTTCGATTTACTATTCCTATAATACCTCTAATATATCTTTTATTACCAAAATCGCTTAATTTTTTAACAATATTAGGTAGAAATTATAGAAAAAATGTTGATTTATGGAAGGAAATTAAGATATTTACAATCTTAACGATTTGCGTATTTAATATTTTACAAGTAATTTCTTTTTATCCATTCGTTAATACATATGGGACTGGGTTAAGAGATTGCAACATTACGTTAGGGAAATGGATTAACGAGAATACCTCAAACAACGCTTCTCTTGCTGTATGGGATGTGGGCGCATTACCCTTTTATTCCAATATACGCACGATAGACATTTACCCATATAGTTTACAAGATTTGCACGTCTATAATAACCCCACGGATGCTGATTACATATTAGAACAAAATATTACTTTTCTAATATTAAACGACGAATATTTTGATTATATTAAAGTAGATAGTCGGTTTCTAAGTAATTATCACTTAATATTCTACGCTCAAGTGTACTATGCCGATATTCTCTATATTTTTGATTATATTTATCAAGTTTATTTATTCAACGATTATTACATTCCCGAATCTGCAATTAACGCACTTATTAATTCTTCTCATAGATTTTATATATAAATGATAATTAATTTTCTAAAATATGAGAATTTTCTTAGTTATTTTTGATACTTTAAGAAAAGATCACACAGGACGGACTTATGGAAACGATTGGATAAAAACTCCGAATTTTGACTCGTTTGCGAAGGATTGCATTGTATTTGATAAGGCTTATCCTGAATCGCTAGCGACTATTCCGGTTCGTAGAGCGATACACACAGGCATTAGAACATTCCCATTTAATCATAAGAGACCAGAATTACGCACAGATGATATCGTTCATTTAAATGGGTGGGATCCTATACCACCACATCACAGGCATTTATCCGAATATTTAAACAGTGAGGCTTATCTAACTTCTTTTATCACGAGCACTTATCATCAATTTAAACCAAATATGAATTTTCATTTAGGTTTTGATCAATGGAATTGGATAAGGGGTCATGAAGACGACAAATATAGAGCTAAAATAAGAAACGGTAAAGTCGAAATGAAACGATTACTTAAATTGCATATCGTAAAAAAAAACCCTATAATAAAATTACTGCAAAAGAGAGTATTAAAAGCGCATTTTTCTAACGTTCAAGAGCGCGAGACAGAAGAAGATTACTTTCCAGCTAAAACATTTAAAAAAGCGATTGAATTCGTTAAAGATACCATAGATTTCAAAAAAGTATTCTGTCTTATTGATGAGTTCGATCCTCACGAACCGTGGGACCCTCCACAAAAGTATCTCGATTTGTATTTAGAAAAAGGTTATACAGGGCAAAAAATGATAACACCTGCTTATTTAGAAAGTGTTGATTATCTTTCCGAAGAAGAGTTAAAGTTTATGAGAGCTAGTTACGCGGGAGAGGTTTCTTTATGCGATAATTGGTTCGGTTATTTCGTTAACGAGTTAAAGGAGTTAGAGATTTACGACGATTCTTTGATAATCTTTATTAGCGATCATGGACACAGCATAGGCGAACACAATGCGACAGGAAAACTTCCCATGTTTATGTACCCTGAATTAGTAGACCTTCCTTTTATGATCAAACCACCAGGAGGAATTAATGGCCCAAAAAAAATTAAGAAACCTTATGTGTATAATTTCGATATATTACCAACCATTTTTGGGTTTTTAAATAAAGAAAAACCTAAAATATTTGAGGGTATAGATTTATCAATTTTTGTTGATGAGGAAGATCAGAATTTAGATGGCCGGAGTTATATCACATGTGGATTTGATGTGTGCACGTTATACAAGGACGATAATTACGCGTTAATTACTTCTAATGACAGAAAACACCAAAAACTATACGATTTGAAAGATGATCCCGAGTGGAATAAAAATATAGCTAAAGATAATCCAAAAATATGCGATGATGCTTTTGAAAAAATAAAACTAGATGCCAAAGGCGATCTTTCACTTGTTAGTAGATTTGAATTCGAGAGTTTAAAAGATTGGTATCTTCAAAGAAGCACGTTCTCTGATAAAGGTTAATTTCTTACAATTTCGTTACTATTAAAATCAATATAAAAATATTGAAATATCTTCTTAGATTTTAAAGAATGTAATGATTGAAAAAGGATTTTTTACTAAACTTAACGAGCAATTTTCTTTACGGATCTCTACAGACAGCAATGAAGAGTTTCTTAAAATTCTGGAGCTTAATGTTGCAGTTCACGGAGAAGAAATTAAAGAATACATTAAAAGAATATATAAAGAACATCCTAAAAAGAAAGATATATTATGGTTTTATATCGAAGAAAATAGTACGGGTCAAATAATATCTTCGATAACATTATTACCGCTTGAATGGCAGTTTGAAGGAAAATTATTACCCGTTTGTGAGATGGGTTTTGTAGGTACTTTAAAAGAATATCGTGGGAAGGGATTAATTGATAAATTGAATGAATTCTACGAACGAGTTATGATTGAGAGAGGATATCTTTTATCCTGTATCAGAGGAATTCCTTACTATTATAGACGATTTGGGTACGAATTTGTATTATCTTTAGACGAAAGATTTTCACTTTCGCCAAATCAAATTCCATCTATGGAGTTAAATCACATAGATATTAGGAAAGCTATGCGTAAAGATATAGATTATATCGAAAATCAATATAATTCAAATAGTAATAACTTTTTAATCTCTAACAGTTTTGATACAGAGAGCTTTTACTTCAAATTTATGAACGATTCCTACGATGATAGCAAATTATCGGCATATATTATCGAAGAGAACGGAATACCAGAAGGTTATTTCTTAATTGGCATGTCTTTCGACAAAGAAGTACATACTATCATTACTCCACAATTATCCCCTCCTCAGATGATAAAACTTTTGCAACATATAATTGATTATCCTAAAAAGGAACAGGATTTGAACCTGAATGTCGCCGAATTTTCTGAATTTGGGAAATTTATTCTTTCTATAGGAGGAAAATTACAATCAAATTATGGTTGGCAGATAAAGGTACCTGATCTAAAGCGGTTTTTTGAATCGATCAAGGTTGTACTTGAAAATAGAATTGAAAAATCAAAATTTAATAATTTATCCAAAACGGTTATAATTAGCGACTATAAGCAATCGATCGAGTTAATATTTAATAATGGTAAAATTGAAGCTATCAAGAGCAAGAGCGGTTATCCTGATGTCGAGAAATGCGATGTCCGAATACCAGGAGCAACTTTATTAAAATTACTTCTTGGTGATAGAACTATAGACGAAATAAATCATATTGTTAAAGATGCGAGAATAAATCCCTCGTCAAAAAATTTAATTAAAATACTCTTTCCACAAGTTAATTCGATTCCAGATACCTATTATTGAGAATTTAAATAATTAAGAGCAATCCATTGGGACATTTTGAAAGATATGAAAGTTCCAGGCTCTAAAATTATAGCCGACGGAAAAATTATCTACGAAGAAGGCCAATGGAAAATATAAAAATTAAATATTTTTTTCATAATTCTTTTCTTTAAAGTTAATAAAACTTATTACGAAATTTTCTCTAATACTCTTTAAATAAATTAGATTTTATTAAAACTTTGATTGAAACGGCAGAAAGTTCTGATAAATTAAAGTTAAGATTCCTTAGTATTGATGTGTTCAAAGGTTTAACCGTAGTTCTAATGGTGTTCGTCAATACTTTAGCGATTTACGAAAATGTGCCATCTTGGAGCAAACACGCTGGAGATTTTGGCTTAACATACGTAGATTTAATTGCTCCTTTTTTCGTTTTTATGCTAGCTCTTAATATGAATATGTCTTACCAAAAACGCAAGGAAAAATTTGGTAGAAAAAAAGCAATGTTAAGACATATTCGCAGGTTTTTAATTTTCATTGGTATTGGCTTTTTTTTAACTATATATATCGGCCCTGATGGGTTTTACTTTCGGTGGGGCACATTTCAAGTTCTGGGGTTGTCAGGACTATTGTTATTGCCATTAATCGAACTAAAACCCTTTTTAAAATTATCGGTTGCCATAATAATCATGATCCTCCATCAACTTATTCTATTTACGCCTTTAAGTTCAATAATTTACGATTCGATCGAGGGAGGAATCTTAGGGGCACTTTCGTGGGGCTCAATGATGATATTATCTTCCTTTTTAGCAGAATCTTTAACCAAGGGTAAAGATAAAGTTAAAAATTATTTCTTATTTGGTGGTTTAATTTGCTTGGTACTTGGCTTCGGTTTTGGTTTCATTTTGGGAATAAGTAGGGCTTATATCTCGTTGCCCTATATTATAGTCAGTGTGGGAATTGCTTCTTTAATTTATTATTTAATGTATTATATTTTCGAAGTTTGGGCGAATAATCACGAATTTGTGAAAAAAGAAAAATTTTTCAGCATTGTTGGAAAAAATGCGTTCATGTTATATCTAATTCATGTCGTTATAGTCTATAGCATATACCAGATTATTCCATTGAACATCTATAGCGTAATAATTTTCTCAATAAGCTTTGTTAACGTTGCTATTATTTGGTTCATTGCGTTTTATATGAATAAATTCAAAATGTTTATAGTTGTTTAATTTAAATCAGCAAATTTCTTATCAAATCCGGGATCTGTATCTATTAAAATCTTGAATTTGCTTCTTTTCATATGAAAACTTCAAGTATTAATAGTAGAACGCTCCAAGTTAAAAATAATCTTTTAATCGAAACCATCTATACGATCTAATCCCCTGTGTTACTTCATTTAATTTTTCTCTCATCATTTTTAACAATAAATGCGTGGGATAGTACTTTAATAGAGTATTAACTTGATTAAAAATAATCCATCTTAGCTTCATTGTGTATTGAAACTCCGAATAAAGATATTTAGTTAATAAATGTAGATAGAATGTTGTAGATTTTTTTATGTTTTGTAAATTTTTTAAAATTGCGTAAGAGGCGAATTCAGCGGTTTTTTGTGAGTAATATATTCCTTCGCCCCAAAACGGGTCAGCGATTCCAGCCGCGTCGCCAATTAAAATTACTTTATTTTTATAAATAGGAGTGACTTTGAAATTTCCATAGGGAATGGGATGCCCTGATATTTCAGAAACAATATCAGGATTTATACCCAACGCAGATATGAAATTGTGCAACGCTTTTTTAAAATAACCTTTATTTTTTCTAATGAGCCCTCCAACGCCAAGAATTACTTTATCTTTATTTGGAAACAACCAATTATATCCATATTTTAAAAACCCAAATGAAATCATAGGATAATTAAAAAGATCTTTATTTAAATCCTTTCTATCGATAAAACACTCAAGACCTGTAGCTAAATTATAATTCCATTGTTCTTTTCTTATTATTTGATTACGGATAAATTCTTGCTTTACTATGCTATTAGCACCATCAGCGCCTATGATAAAATTTGATTTAAATTTATCACCTTTCGACAAACTTATTTCACAAGTGTCTAAATTTACCTTTTCGACTTTATCTCCTTCGATTACATCTACACCTGCTTCCTTCGCCTTGTCCAAAAGGAAATTATCATATACTACCCTGTCCACTAAATAAAAAGGAAACTGGGAAATGTTGCTTGACATAATCCTTTTTACTTTATAATTAATTTCAAAGCGATTCGTAGTGAAATTTATAATATGCTTATCCAGAAGTGATTCCACCGTTTCGCCGAATACTCTCTTTAATAGCTTAAAGGTTTTAAAGGTAAGAATGCCTCCACATAGCTTTTGTCGAGGAAATTTATCTTTATCGATTATCTGTACATTAAGTCCGAGTCTCTTTAACAAATAACCCGCAGTAGATCCACCTGGACCTCCACCTACTATAGTAACATCGTAATCAACACTTTGTTGAGACATTTTGTTCACCTAATTTATTTGATATGACATCTATTCTTTTTCCTATAAAAATAATAATATGATCAATAGTTAACTCGTTTTTCTATTTATAATTTTAAGTTTTAAACTAAAGATAAATTTAGCCAATGTATATTTTCATAGATAAAGCTTAAAAACTAAAATTGCATATAAAATCATTAGAAGAAATTCAATTGAATCGATGCTCTAATAATAGTATTCAATTGCTAAATTAATAAGATCATGAGTATGTTAGAAAAACAGTTTCTACTATTTAAAATAGAGGAAGAAAAAGAAGATTTCGTGGCAATAGAAATTGAAGATAGCCCCATACATGCTCTATTAGACTCAAATTATATTTACATAATTGTAGTTCCAATAAATAAAGAGATTTTGATCTGGCATGGGAGCAATGCAACTATAAGAATGAAGTTTATCGCAACTCAAAAGGCTCCACAAATTCGAGACAATTATGGAATAGATTTTAAAATCTTAGCTGTTGATGAAGGAGACGAATCTTCCAAATTTAAAGAAATAGTAGGTTTAGAATGAAAAAAATTGAAGTTTCTATAATAATTATAGAAACCAAATTAAAATTTCAAGCCATAATATGTAGACGTAATTCTAAATATTGTTAGTGTATGTCAAAACATTCGTGAAATTAATCTTTCACGAATAAATACTTTTACAAATTTTTTGTGTGTAATTTTTTTTTTTAATAAAAATTTAAATACAAGTTTTTTCGCCTTATATTTAGTACTAATATAACTAACTTTTCTTTTT